>CBFGOI010000007.1:0-80280 GCA_965650335.1 uncultured Pedobacter sp.
GGAATGCTCCGTCAATCATCAGGAAGGCTCCGTCAATCATCAGGAATGCTCCGTCAATCATCGGGAAAGCCTCATAATCGTTAGAGATCGGCTCTGTTTAGTCGATGGCAGCTTGGGGCTGCCTCTCATATCGAATTATAATTTATAATACTCAATAACTTGACCTTCGTTAATGGTATCCACATCCGAAGGATGAACAGCTAAAGCATCCGCGTCGATTCCAAGCCTTATATCACCAGAACCATTTAGTTTAGTCGCTTCCAAAACAGTTCCGGAATGAGAGAATTTTGCCGGAAAAAGTTCATCGAAAGATGTTTTCTTTAGCTTTTTACCCTTAAATATACTTTTAAAAGAAGTTAATGGATTTAAGCCTAAAGATTTAACTATAAACGTCTCTACAAAAATTTTAAATGTTACAAAAGATGAGAAAGGATTGCCTGGTAAGGCAAATACCATTGGTCCCCCAGGTTTTCTACCGCACCAAATTGGTTTTCCCGGTTTTATAGCAAGTTTATGAAATAGCTTTTTAACACCGAGGCTTTCCAAAACTTCCGGTACATAATCTGCATCGCCGGCAGAAACGCCACCACTTAATATAATGATATCAAAATTTAAAGCTTCTTCAATAGTGCTTATAAGCTCTGCCTTATTATCGTTTACATGTTTGTAAAGAATCGGTTTAACCTTCCATACTTTTAATAATGCCTTAAGCATGTAATAATTGCTGTTCCTTATTTCCACATCCGAAAGTTCTTCATCCAATGCTTTTACCTCATTTCCTGTAGTAAATAAGGCAACTTTTGGCAGAGCCTCAACTTTTATTTCAGACTTTCCAAGAGCTGCCAACGAGCCAATAACTGCCGGTGTGCAAATGCTATGCAGAGGAATTGCTAAGGTGTCTTTTTTTAAATCTTCTCCCTTGCGGGCGATGTTCTGAAATTCCTTAAGTTGATGAATATTGAATGAAACAACCGAACCATTTTCAACTGCATCTTCTCTGCGAATTACCGTATCTGAGGACAAAGGAACTGCTGCGCCGGTCATGATTTTAAAAGCAGCATTTGATTTTAATTCTTTTGCAGGAATGGTACCGGCATAAACTACCTCCTGTATTTCAAATTCTCTGGTTCCATTAAGCCAGTCTGCAAAACGGATGGCATAACCATCCATAGCAGATCTGTTAAAAGGAGGATAGTCTCGGTCCGCTAATATATCTTCAGCTAAAACCCTGCCATCTGCTTCGTCTAGATCTACCAGCTCGACTCCGAAAGATTTCGCTTCAGCAGTAATAATTTGTTGCGCTTCCCGGTAGGATATCATTTGTTTTAAATTTAAAAGTATGAAATAGGGACAAAAGATAAAGGAGAAAAGATTGCCTGACTGGATAGGGTAAAAGAAAAAAAACTATCTGGTTTGAGGAAAAAAAAAATTGAAATTTGTCCTTCATCTTTCATCCTTTGTCTTTCGTCTTCATCTTTTGTCTTTCATCCTTCATCTTTCGTCCTTCGTCTTTTGTCTTTCATCCTTCGTCTTTCATCTTTCTTCTTTCGTCCTTCAATGTCCTCCACCTTTCATCATTTTCCGTGCATGAAAAACCGCGGGCAAAATCGCTTCCATGGATTCTCTTGCGCCATCGCTGCTTCCCGGAAGGGTGACAATTAATGTTTGTCCGATGGAACCAGCAACGCCGCGGCTCATCATAGCAAGTGGAGTGCGCATCTGTCCGTATGTGCGTATCGCTTCCATAATGCCTTCCGCATCCCGTTCTAAAATCTCGCTGACAGCAGATACAGTATTGTCTCGCGGTCCTAAACCCGTGCCGCCTGTTGTGAAAATAAAGTGTATGTCTTCAGCTACCCATTTCTTTATTTGCTCCTGGATCTGCGTCTTTTCATCCGGAACAATTGTGTAGTGAACAACTGTTGCGTTTACATTCTCGAGCATTTGGCAAATCAGTTTACCGCTGTTGTCTTGTCGTTTACCTTGTGCTGTAGAGTCGGAACACACCAGAACTGCACAGGAAGGAGAGGTGGAGAAGAATTTTTTACGATCGCTTTTCCCGCCTTTTTTCTCTAAAAGTTTAATGTTGCCTATTTCCAGCCTGGTGTCGACAGGCTTAAGCATGTCGTAAATTTCAAGAGCGGCAACAGATACTGCGGTGAGCATTTCCATTTCAATACCGGTTCTGCCAATTGATTTTGCATTCCCCAGAATTACAATTCCATCTCTTGATAAAACATCATTTCCAAAATATTCGGCATGTTTTTCCTTGTCAATAAACTCGAAGCTCATATCCATTCCATCGATAGTTACGGGATGGCAATGAGGAAGAAGTTGTGGTGTAAGTTTAGCGCCGATAAAACCCGCCGCACGTGCAACGTCAAATAAATTTCCTTTGGGGAGCTGGTTGTTTTTAATCAGGGATATAGTTTCTGGCGAGCAAAAAATAATTGCTATAGCTCGTGCTGTTCGAAGTGTTATTTGTTTGCTGGTGATATCACGCATGGTTAAATATGCAAATGTTTAATGTGCAAATGTGCAAATTATAAAATGGCTAATATGGTTTTTCTTAACATTCAATCAAGCTATTCAAATGAAATAAAACAAAAATAAACCGTCAGACAGCGTTTAGAACGGGCTTAAAACGCAGACATCCGTTTTCGACGCTGTCTGACGTTCAAATTGTATTAAATGCGATTTCCCTATTCAACGTTTTTGCGTTTCGACTGATTTATTCATAAAAAACCCCGGTATTTCTACCAGGGACCTTTTATTTAACAACGACAACTTATCACTAAGCTGTTTGCTTTATACCGATATAGACTTTATCATCGATAACTCTAACCGGGTATGTTTTTATTTCATATTCTTCTCCGGTTAAGCATTCGCCGGATATTAATGAAAAAGATTTTTTATGGAATGGGCAAGCCACTTTTGGTTCGCACTCTTCGCCGGTACTTCCAATCATCCCTCTGGCTAAGGCCATTTGTTGTTTGTGAGGACATAAGTTTTGAGTTGCGTACCATTCGTTACGACGGGTAAAGTTAAAAACAGCTATTTGCTCTTCGCCATGTTTTACACAGGCACCACCGTTTTCTGGTACATCTGTAGTGGTGCAGGCCAAAATCCATTTTAAAGTATCTGTTGCGGCTTCCATATTTTATAATTTAATAATCAATCAATCTTTATTTAAAAATGGCTTGGCGAATTTGATCCTAAGTCCGCCAAGCTTATTAGCTGTTTACCATTCTTTCGCTTTAATCTGCTCGCGCATCAAATCGAAGTTTACAGACGGGTCTTTTTCTTCAGGAGCATTTACGAAGTGAACAAAGCGCTTACGTAAATCTTCATTTTGTACAACTTCCTTCCATTCGCAATGGAAGCTGTCAACTAGTAATTGCATCTCCTCTTCAAGCTGATCGCAAATACCCAGGCTATCGTTTAGGATTACATTTTTCAGATAGCTCATTCCACCTTCCATTTTATTCAGCCATGTTGCGGTTCTGGCAAGCGGATCGGCGGTTTTTATATAGAACATTAAAAATCTGTCAAGATATTTAATCAGCGTCTCTTTGTCTATATCGCTGGCAAGTAATAAGGCATGTTGAGGTTTAGAACCACCGTTTCCGCATACGTAAAGGTTCCAGCCTTTATCGGTAGCAATAACTCCAAAGTCTTTAGACTGAGCTTCTGCGCATTCGCGGATACATCCGCTCACACCACCCTTAAGCTTGTGCGGAGCTCTGATTCCTTTATATCTTTCTTCGATCTCAATAGCGAAAGAAACGCTAGCGTGTAGACCAAAGCGACACCATGTGCTTCCTACGCAGCTTTTTACAGTTCTTAAAGCCTTTCCATAAGCATGTCCGCTTTCAAAACCAGCTTCAATAAGTTCTTCCCAGATAGCTGGAAGGTCATTCACATGCGCACCAAATAAATCGATACGTTGGCCGCCGGTAATTTTGGTGTATAAGTTGTATTTCTTAGCAACTTGTCCGATTACAATTAATTTATCCGGTGTTATTTCTCCTCCTGGAATTCTTGGTACCACAGAGTATGTTCCGCCTTTTTGAATATTGGCAAGGTAGCGGTCATTGCTGTCCTGAATCGGGGCTTGCTTAACAATTAAGTCGTTCCAAAGTCCTGAAAGAATACTTGCTACGGCAGGCTTGCAGGTTTCGCATCCGTCACCTCTTCCAAAATGATCAAGTGCTTCATCGTAAGAACGTACGTTATTGATTCTCATCAAATCGATTAATTCCTGACGAGAATAGTCGAAGTGCTCGCAGATTACATTTTTAACGTATAATCCGTTTTCTTTCATCGCTCCGGCAATCAAATCTTTTACCAGAGGCACACAACCACCGCAGCATGTTCCTGCTTTGGTGCATTTTTTTATGCCATCAAGAGTGGTGATGTTATCCAGCTTTACCGCATCGCAGATGGCGCCTTTGCTTACTGATTCGCATGAACAAATCATCGCATCATCCGGTAGGCTCATTATTCCTGCGCCTTCGGTTACGGCACCGTTTCTTGCACCTAATATTAAATCTTCGGGATTGGCAGGAAGAGCAATTTTATTCTTAACATTTTGTAAAAGAATGTTATAGTCGTCTGCATCGCCGATTAAAATACCACCCAAAAGAGTAGTGCCATCGTTGCTGATGTTTATTCGTTTATAAATGCCCTTATTGGTATCTTCAAGATAAACAGTTTTACAATCAGGATCACTGATAAATGGGTCTCCAAAGCTTGCTACATCTATGCCGATGAGTTTCAATTTGGTGCTCATGTCAAATCCTGTAAAGCTTTTATCAGCTTCAGAAAGTTTGGCAACAACAACATCGGCCATTTCATATCCCGGTGCAACCAGGCCATAAATCATTCCGCTATGTAATGCGCATTCGCCGATTGCAAAAATGCTTTCATCATTGGTTTGCATGAAATCGTTTACCACGATACCGCCTCTGGTGCCGATTTCAAGTCCAGACAGCTTAGCAAGTTCATCGCGGGGTCTGATTCCTGCAGATATGACAAGCATGTCTACCGCTAGTGATGACTCATCTGTAAATTCTAATGCTTCAATTTTGCCTTCTCCGGCTACTCTTGCAGTGCTTTTATTTAAATGTATATGTAAACCCAGTTCTCTAAGTTTCATTTGAAGCATGCTGCTTCCTGCCTGATCTATTTGTCTTGGCATTAATCTTGGAGCGAACTCAATAACGTGAGTTTCGGAGATTCCAAGATCTAATAATGCTTTGGCTGCTTCCAGTCCAAGTAATCCACCACCCATAACAGCACCATTTTTCGCTTTGGCGGCGTATTCTTTTATTAACTCAAGATCTTCGATGGTTCGGTAAACAAAAACTCCTTCTTTTTCGATTCCTGGGATATCAGGTACGAATGCAGATGAGCCGGTTGCAAGAACCAGGTAGTCATAATGCTGAACAGTTCCTTTTAGTGAGTGGATGGTTTTAGTTGCACGATTTATTTCCTGAACAGGATCGTTAAGATGAAGTTCGATATTATTTTCTTCATACCATCCTGCTGAAGACATAGAAAGATCTTCGGCTGATTTACCATTGAAATATTCACTTAAGTGAACCCGGTCGTACGCAGGTCTTGGCTCTTCACCGAAAATGATTAATTTATAATTATCTGTTTTGGCTATAAGCTTTTCACAGAACTTATAACTAACCATTCCGTTTCCTACTACTACTATAACTGGTTTTTCCTGCAGCATATTCAAAAATTTAATGTCAATTATTTGTTTTTAATAGAAATTTATAGCGTATTCTATTAAATACTGTATTTCTTTCTAACAAATTTAAGTATTTGACGGCATAGTATGATATAAATCATACTTTTTGAGTGATTTTTATTAAAATATTAATATTTACATGATTTATGACTGTCAAATAATTGAAGTTTATAAATTTTATTCAAAAAAATAGAAATCTTATAAACTATTCGTTTGAATTTTGGGTGTTTTTATTGAATATTCGGCACGTTTATTATTAAAATAGCTCGACTTTAGGAATTTACCTACAGAAAATGGATCATTTCTCGATTTGAATAGTCTTCGTATAGAATATATTCCATTTTTTTGAAAGAATTTTGTAATAGCTTGCTGTATGCAGACTTGCATTTAATTGGTGTTTTGTTATTTGAAAAAGATGTCTTAGATAAATGCCATGCATCATCGATAGAAAATGGATATTATTAGTGGATAAATTTTGAAGGCTATGTTTCATTTTGAAAAAAATGAATTACCTATATATATGTATCTCACTAAAAATTGTTGTTAGGTATTTCTAATTGAAAAACTCATACTTGTCTTATTTTTGATCGAAAAATTAGTATCACAATTAATCGACCCGTGTTTTGACTCTACATTTCGTTATAGCCATTTTTATTCTAATCGGAATGCTACTGAGTGTGATAACAAAGAAGCTTAGCCTTGATGCTGCTTTGACTGGTGGAATTCTAACAGTTTTCATCTATCTGGGAGTTGGTTATCCTGGCGTAGTTTTACTTGCGGGCTTTTTTCTTTTAGGAGTTTTAGCAACTTCATGGAAGCGGAAAGAGAAAGCGGAGCTGGGTGATGCCGATGATCGTAATGGAATGCGAACTGCGACTCAAGTATTTGCCAATAGCGGCGTATCTGGTATTGCTGGATTGCTTGCGATTATTTTCCCACAGAAAATAGAGCTCTCTTTATTAATGATCGCTGCTGCATTTTCTTCTGCTACAGCAGATACACTGTCTTCAGAATTGGGTAATGTATATGGCCGGAGCTATTTTAACATAGTGAGTTTTAAAAAAGATGTAAAAGGTTTAGATGGAGTAATAAGTTTGGAAGGAACTCTATTTGGATTGGCTGGCTCGATCATAATCGCGCTAATCTATTCTGTAAATGCGGGTTGGGGACGCGAGTTTTTGTGGATAATATTAGCAGGCACGCTAGGGAACTGTTCTGATTCTATACTAGGCGCCACTTTAGAGCGGGCAGGGGTTTTGAAAAATAACCATGTGAATTTTATAAATACCGCTGTGGCAGCTCTTGTAATTCTCTTATTTTAAACTGGACAATCTGGCGCTGCGTAGAAAGAAAAAAAAGGGTCAAGCATTAAGCCTGACCCTACATCTACCTATGAAAACGTTGTCGTGGAGACAACGAAACAAATGTTGGAAAAAAAAATCATATTCTAAAGGAATATCAATTAAATCGGAAAATATTTGTTCATAATCCGAAATCGGATGGACAATCCGTTTGCGAAATTAAGATTGGACTTTTGATGTGTGTCATCTTAATGATTGTTTAACGAAAACAAAAATATTGGGTTTAGAAAATTTAACGTATTTTTGCATATATTCTCTTTTAGTTGATTACTCTTCTATTACAAGCTCATCCTGAAGATGAGGAGATATACAAATTAACTCCCCCTTGTATATTTATATCATTTGGTAGTTAAGCAATTAACTTAAATATTAAAAATTTGTCATTTGAAAATTTAAATCTTATTGAGCCTCTTTTAAAGGCCCTTAAGACAGAAGGATATACGCATCCTACTCCCATTCAGGAACAATCGATTCCTGTGATTTTAAACAAAAAAGATCTTTTAGGCTGTGCACAAACAGGAACAGGTAAAACGGCTGCTTTTGCTTTGCCAATTTTGCAGTTGTTGTCTGATAAATCAGCTCAAACCTCTGGTCCGCGCCGTTTAAAGGCCTTAATTTTAAGCCCGACTCGCGAACTTGCCATTCAAATAGGTGAAAGTTTTACATCATATGGAAAACATACGGGTTTAAAACATGCAGTGATATTTGGTGGAGTTTCTGCACATCACCAGATTAATCAGTTAAGAAACGGAGTAGACATCCTGGTGGCTACACCCGGCCGCTTGCTTGATCTGATGGCTCAACGTGTAGTTGATTTGCAGTACATTCAACTTTTTGTATTGGATGAAGCAGATCGTATGCTTGATATGGGCTTTATCAATGACGTAAAGAAAGTTATTGCAAAACTTCCATACAAAAGACAAACCTTGTTTTTTTCTGCAACAATGCCGCCGGAAATTGCAAAGCTTGCGCATAGCATTTTAAATAATCCGATTAAAGTAGAGGTTACACCTGTTTCTTCAACCGTCGAGAAAATCAGTCAAGGTATTTTTACGGTAGATAAAAAAGATAAATCAGCTCTTTTGGTTCATCTTTTAAAAGATGCGAGCATGACGAGTGTGTTAGTATTTACAAGAACTAAGCACGGAGCAGATAAATTAGTTAAGTCTTTAAACCGGGCAAATATTTCAGCGGAAGCTATCCATGGAAATAAATCTCAAAATGCAAGACAGAAAGCTTTAAGCGGTTTCAAAGCCGGAAGTCTAAGAATTTTGGTTGCAACAGATATTGCTGCCCGTGGTATTGATGTTGATGACCTTAAGTACGTGATTAATTTCGAATTGCCGAATCAGCCGGAAACGTATGTTCATAGAATTGGTCGTACAGGCAGGGCAGGATCGAGTGGTACAGCCTGGTCGTTCTGTGAATTTGAAGAGCAGCCATTTTTAAAAGATATTCAAAAGCTAACAGCGCAGGAAATTCCATTGGTAGAAGATCATCCGTATCATGTAACCTTAAGAACTTTTTCTGGTGCTGCAGCAGGACAGGGGAAAAAACCTCAGGGAAGGCCATCGTCTGCAAGACCATCCTCAAAGCAAAGAAGAAAAGCTAGTTCTTATTAAAAAGAGTTTGTTCCTTTTAATAGAAGCATTCGTTTATAGCGAGTGCTTTTTTAGTTTAAAGTACTAAGATAGCTTTGGTTTTTTGCCCTAAGGGGCGTATTTTCGGTATAAAGAATCAGGGATTAACAGGGCGCCCTGGTAAAATTTCTCGTTCCGCTTTTTATACTTATTGAACTGGGCCCTTAAATAGGTCAGTTTTGATTTTTCCATGATTGGTTCTTCATCCATGTTTGACGAGAGGACGAAGAGAGTCTCGTTATTCAAATGGTAGTTGCCCATTACATAATCAATAGCGACGGATTTAGCTTGAATCAATGGATAACTATGTGCGTTTCTAAAACTTTGCGTGGTGTCTAAGCCATCGCCTATCCAACTTGCAACTGCGGGTCTTTTTAAATTATAGCTTGCATTAAGGAAAGCCAGAATACTTGGAGTTATATCAAAATGCGAGGATACAGAAGCAAATTCTACTGCTTGTTTTAATAGAGGCGAATATATAATCAAGGGAACGTGATAGCGGTCTATTTTAGAACTCATTGGTAATTCCGGCATCCGGTGATCACCCGTTATCAGAAATATCGTGTTCTTATAATCAGCTCGTTTGGCATAATCTGAGAGGAATTTTTTTAATGAGTTATCCGCATATAATATACTGGCATATTTAGTATCAGAGTACCGGTAGCTAGTCTTTTTGGCTTCATTAAAATTTAATTCGTTCATTCTTCTTTCAAAGGCGGCCAGATATTCTTTCTGCTCGTTGATCAGGAACGGACTATGGGTTGACACGGTAAGTAAGACATCGAGCCTTGGTTTACTTGCGGATGCGTTTAGTTCAAGATATCGTCTGAAAAGCTCTGCGTCTCCATATCCCCAGGAAAAACCACCCTCAGAAGCAGGCATCTTTTTATACCCAGCAGGAAAAGTCGGCTCATCATTAATGAAATCGGTCTGATTCGCTGTCAGAAAACCTTTCATATTGTCGAACTTGGAATCTCCGCCATAATAAAAAGCAGTACTGTAACCATTCCGCTTTAAAATGTTTAGCAACGACAGGTGATGGGGTAGTTCAGAACCCTGATCAAGAAATCCATTTTTACCAAAGGGAAGGGACCCTAGCAAGCTTGGCAAAACGGCAAAGGTTCGTCCGCCCTGGCTCAAGAAATTTTTCCAATATAAGCTGTGGTGAGATAATGAATCTATAAAAGGGGTAAAATTACCTAAATAAGCTCCTTCATTGGTGAAGGCTCGACCCAAACCTTCGACAATTATAATTACAATAGTTGGGGGTGTTTCTGATTTGTCGAAAAAGGGTGACAAAACATCGGGTGTATTGTCGGTGCGGAGAAATGGATATTTATTTTCATCAACATAGTTGAAAGGAACGGTAGCTAGTCCGTCAATGCTTTGAACGTCGTCTGATGCTGCATCCTTAATTTCGGAAGGGGAAAAGTGCCTCAAAGATTCTGAAATAAAAAAATCAGCCTTGTTAAGGGTTATGTTGTTTGCAAAGTCAGATTTGAATGGGCTTGATCTGAATGTTGAGGTGCCTAAGCAAATAAGTGCCAACGAGACTAGTGGTAGTAATGCTGCCAGGTACGTGTGCAACTTAATTTTTTTAGGAAATATTGTGATTATACTGATGCTGACGGTTATTGTACAGATTAAGTTAGTAATAGAAAGTAAATTAATCCCTCCGGAAGCCCGAAGTGTTTGTTTGATGTCGTCGGCCGTGTATCCATACAGATCAGCTCCAAGAGGAAGCAGGGATGTTGAAAAATATTCAATTAAGAGGAACTGTATGACGGAAAAAGAGGTTAAGAGAATAATAAAAATAACTTTGGCACCTTTTTTTGTGAGTTGATGGATGCCGATATAGACAAAATATAAAAGGAGGTTATACTTTAGCCAGAATAAAGCAGCATTTCTGAAAGCGGCCGGAATCATTCTTGAAAGATCCTCCGGGTATTCATGTAAAAAACCTACGTAGTTTACTTCAAAAAGAGCAAATAAGAGCAAAACTACGAGCCAGCTAATCGAAAAGGCAGCAAATGCATGCGTTCCTTCTATCCATCTGCTTTTAAAAGTTGAAGGGGGCGTATCTACTTTAGGAGTATTTATCACCTCGGGTGCAGAAATTGGCACAGCAACCATAGTGGGGGCATCAAGTTTTTTCGTAGCAAATCCTTGCCTCGTCATCTCGCCCCATGCACTTTTCTTTTGTAAAAAGTCAACATTCCCTTCTATGGCAGACCATACAACGAATGGATGAAAGATAAAAGGCTCTAATAATGCCGTGAGTATTAGTTTAAAAACATCTTTTGGATCTTTGTATTGATTATACGTCATCACCTCCATCAAGATGGCAAAAACCGAATACAAAAAGCCAAAACTTAAGATGAAACTGAGCAGGTAAAAAAAGCTTTTCCAATCTGTTTCTCCGAATAGAGCAAAAAAAACAAACACAATCACTCCAAAAAACTCGATAATTGGAGCCAGAAATTCAAAAAAGAACCAATAAGGGTAGCTTAACATCCCAACTAATCCATACTTGGGATTGAAAAACATTTTTTTGTGGAAAAGAAGCGTTTCGATCGTTCCGCGAGTCCAGCGGTTACGTTGGCGCCCTAAAATTTTAAATGAGGAAGGTGCTTCTGTCCAGCACAAAGGATCCGGAATAAAGGTTACCCTGTATGGAACCTTTTGTTCTTCCATATAACGGCGCATTCTCACCACGAGTTCCATGTCTTCGCCAACGGTCTTATGATTGTACCCTCCGCAATTGATTGCAATTTCTTTATCGAAGGCGCCAAACGCTCCTGAAATTAATAATAAACCGTTTATACGGCTCCAAGCCATCCTTCCAAGTAAGAAAGCACGGATATATTCAAGGGTTTGAACCCGGGCTAAGAAGCTGTCTGCTAAATTAATCTTGATCAATCGACCGTCTTCAATTTCGCAGCCATTTGCGATTCTGACCACTCCGCCGGTCGCAATAACCCGCTCCTTGGTAGTTTCCAAAAAAGGTTTTGCAAGCTTTAAAAGTGCATCTTGTTCTAAAATGCAGTCCACATCAATACAAACTATATAGTCGTTGGATGAGATGTTAATGCCCACATTTAAGGCATCCGCTTTTCCGCCGTTTTCTTTATCAACTACAACCAGCTTACTGTAAACAGGATTAGTGCTTTTATAAACACCTCTCACCTTTTTAGTAGAGATTTGTTCATTATAAAAGAAGTCGACTTTTTGCAAGTCGAAATTATCTACAAGCTTTTGCAGGCAATCATCTTTGCTGCCGTCGTTTATGATAATTACTTCGAGATTATTGTAGTGAATCGATAATAAAGAACGTGCATTTTCTACCACTGTGGCCCCTTCATTATAAGCAGGTGCCAAAATGCTCATTGAAGGCGCTTCGGGAGAAACTGCCAGAATCCGGTAATCGGCGAAACTGTTTTTATTAAGGTATTCTTTTACCGCACCAATGGAATACAAACCGATGCAGATATAAGCAAGCAACAAGGTTATCGAATAGAACAATAACATGCCTACAGAGATATCCACTATGAAGTCTATCCATCCCATTATTTTCGTTCCATTTGTATTTGTTGAATTATCTCATTCAACGGGAAATGAGCGGCCATAGGATGCTTTTCTATGATTTCCAGACCTTCTTCACCGCAGTTAAACAATGCTCGGGTTGCGGCTAGCTTTATTTGATTGTCTTCGGAATTTAGTTGTTTTTCCAAAAAAGAAATGCTCTCTGGCGAAGCAATTTCTTTTAATGCTTTTAAGATTGCAAGCTGATGAGTTTTGGATTCATTGTTATAAATCCTCATCAAATGCCAGGCCGTAGTATCTTCGTAGATTTCTTTTAAGCAGTTTATTGCCTGTAAACGAACTTTAGGATTATTATGCTTTAGACATTCTACAATTTTATCGTACAGTTGAAACTGGTGATAGGAGGCCGAAAGCTTCAATGCGAAAATTATTACGGTGTCGTTTTTAGATTTTAGCCAATCGTCTATTCCTTTAAATTCGCTTGACGATATGTTTGATAATTCTTTTAACAAGTTAATCTGATGCCATTCTGAAATGGGATAGGTGATTTCATTTAAAAAGCTAAGGCCTTCGAATCCGTTAAATTTTACAATACTTGTTTGGGCTTCCATTCGGATGTACTCGTTTTTATGATTTGTCAATTCATAAAGTTCAGGAGTGAAGTCCTGAAGTTGCATAGTTGAGACTTCCTGTATCGCTTTGGCTCTTTTGTGCCACTTAAAGTGATGTAAATTCTTTTCAGAATCTTTTCTCAAATTAAGTTGAATGTAAAGCTTCGATAGGTTTTCTGATGCGATACCCGCCAGGTTTTTGCTGCTCACAACCAACTCGTCAATTAAAGTTTGCCTGAACAGCGGCTTTTTAAGAAGTTCTTTAATTTTTTGGTTTATTGGAATCAGATCGCCACCTTCTTCTTCAAAAAAGATTGCTTTTGTAATTAATACATTGGTTTTTACCAGCCATCTGTTTCTTTCTTTATCCCGTTTGTTTTTAGCGAGTAACACAAAGGACATGACCACCAAAAGCACTAGCATGAAGGCCGATAGGAAAATGGTAAAAAATAAAAGATGTCCGGGTGTTATCATTTAAATAACAGAGACTAAGACATGAAGCGGCGCACTCTTACTGAAAGCTCGTTCGGACTGAATGGTTTAGTATTGTAATCGTCCGCACGCAGTTGAAATGCCTCCAGAACAACGTTTTCCTGGCCCATAGCAGATAAAATAATGACTGGAATTCTTTTTCCAGTCATTTGTCTGACAAAACCAATTATTTCCATGCCGGATGTAAAAGGCATCATCAGATCTGTGATTATTAAATCAGGGACAATTTGTTCGATTTGGCTTAATGCCTCCCTTCCGTCTCGGGTTGAAAAGACTGTATGACCATCCTTCTTAAGTCTGAACTCAAGTGTTTTCAGCATTAAAAGATCATCGTCCGCTATGAGTATTTTCATATTGAGAGTGTTTTATAAAGATAGCGCCTTGTTTAATTTTTTACTTTACCGTAAAACCGCTAAAAAGGTTACAAAAATGTATCTTTATTTTTTGAGCATTAGTCTCGCGAGATACTGATCATGTCCATCTTCGAAAATAATCTCGCATGTAAAGCCAAGATTGGAGGAGATGCTGGACATCAGAGTTTTATCTACATATACCCAATCGAAACAATCGCCCTTTATTCCTTTGTATTCATATTGATAGGATACTTCGCCAAAGTAGTTTTCTTCAGGAAAAGATGTCTCATCATACAGATACGATATATCTGACGAATCAAAAATAATTTGCCCCCCTGACTTTAATAATTTTTTACAGTGATTGAGCAGTAGCGAAACGTTTTCAATAGTTCCCGCCAGACCTATGCCGTTCATTAGCAATAATAGAGTTTGGTATTTTCCGGCCTGAAAAGAGAAAAAATTTTTATTGATTATTTGTTTCACGCCCCTCTGCTTCATAATGTCGCATGCAAGGCTCGAGATTTCAAGTGCTGAAACATCAAAACCCGATTGCTGCAGGGTTAAGGTGTGACTTCCAACACCAGCTCCAATATCTAATATATTCCCTTTGCAATTTTTTAATGCGCAAAGTTCCAGATCAGGCATTTCTGATGAATCTCTGAAAAAAATATCTACGGGCATTTCTTCGGGATCCCCATAAGAGTTATGCAACCACAAAATTTCAGCGGCATCATTATTGAATTGATCTAACAGCGCACTTCCGAAAACATCCATATTCATCTTTTGGCGGATAAAAGTATCAGAATAAGTACCGTATTAAAAACATTAACGATTTTAAACGTTTAACCACTAATTATACTATTTACAAATGAGTACAAAAATGTTAGGTAATCAGCACAGATTTTCACATTCAGGAATTTATATTTTCACACTTCTTATTTTTTCTTTGATTATAAGTAACTGTAAAAACAAAGACAAAGTAACCATGGGTAAACAACCCATATTGGATAGTGTGTACATTATGAAGTACATGAAATCTGAGCCGCAATTTAAAGAGCATTTGGATTGGGCGAAGAAATTTTACAAAGAAAGAAAGTTTACCCTCGGATGGTTTAAAGACCATAAGCTGGTTCCACAGGCCCAAAAGATGTTTAATGTTATTAATAAATCATACGAAGAAGGCTTAGATCCGAAAGAATATCAACTATTCAGTCTGGAAGAGAAGCTTAAGGAGCTTGAAGATGTAAAAAAAGACACCGCCAAGTTTAACGATTTGGAAAAGAAACTTGACATTGCTTTATCTGCAACCTATTTCAATTTTGCTGATGATTATTATCGCGGCCTAGTGGCTCCCAGAGAAAATAAGGAGGTTGAATGGGATGTAAAGCGAAATAAAATTAAACTTCACAAAGCTTTACTAACAATGTTAGGCGCCCGGAAAAGTAAGTATCCTTATGCCGGGTTCCAGCCATTACATCCGGAATATGCCAATTTAAAAAAAGCTCTTGCCCGGTACCGTGAAATACAGAAAGCTGGTGGCTGGCCAAGTATACCAGAAAATACCAAATTAAAACCCGGACAAAGTTCTTCAGTGGTTCCCTTATTAAATAAAAGGCTGGCAGATTTGCTGGGAAGAGGGGAAAGTTCAACCGCATCTGCAGATAGTTCTGTTTACGGCCCCAGACTGGTAAACGCGGTAAAAAAATTCCAGGAATTGCACGGGCAGACTCCGGATGGTAATATTGGTCCAGCAACTGTTAAATTATTGAATGTCCCCATTCAAAACCGTATCCGGCAGATTATTATAAACATGGAAAGATGGCGCTGGATTCCTAAAAGTTTCGAACCAAGCTATTTGCTGGTAAATATTCCGGAATATAAACTGCATGTGATAGAAAATTCGAAAGAAGTGATGAGTATGAATGTGATTGTGGGTAAAACTATGAACGAAACTCCGATTTTTAGTGATAAACTCGAGCATGTTGTTTTGGCCCCTTATTGGAATATCCCCCCTAATATTTTAAGAGAAGAAATAGCTCCTAAAATTATGAGCGATCCGGGATATCTGGATCGATTAAATATGGAGGTTGTTACCAATAAAGGAAGCGTTGTAAGTGCATCATCTGTTGACTGGAGTCAGGCCGGCTCGGAAGGGTTTGGTTATATTGTTAGAAAAAGGCCTGGCCCTGAAAATGATTTAGGAAATGTGAAGTTCATCTTCCCCAACGAGGATAATATTTATTTGCATGATACACCCCACGACGAATTATTCAGTCAGTCTAAAAGAGGTTTTAGCCATGGCTGTGTAAGGGTAGAAAAACCTATCGATCTTGCAGTTTACTTATTGCGAAATGTAAACGGTTGGGATAGGGCACATATCATGCGTCAGATAGCTACCGGAAAAGAAAGATATGTTAATGTTAAACAAAAACTTCCGGTGTATCTGGTTTATTTTACAGCCAAAGCCGATGCCAATGGAAACGTTCAATTTTACGACGATTTGTATGGGCATGATGCAAAGTTAGCTTCTATGTATTTTAGCAGATTGTAACACAAAACCTTGTAAAAGGGTAAACCATAAGGACTGATATAAGAATTAATTTCCGGACCTGGGATTTTATGTAAGTTTGAAACATGGATCCGGAAATTCTTATGAACCTCGTAAGCATGAAAATGCCTTTTGGGAAATATCAAGGCAACTTAATTTGCAACCTGCCTGAAAGTTACCTGGTGTGGTTTAAACAAAAAGGATTCCCTGCAGGTAAGTTAGGGATACTTCTTTCTACTATGTATGAGATTAGACTTAATGGCTTAGAGTATTTATTGACGCCATTAAAGTCGATGAAAAAGTAAATCTGTTTTCCCGAGACACCCAAGCTGGTAAAAAAATGTATTTATAACAGGCTAGAGCTCTGCTTTATTTCTCTGGGTACTGAAAAATAATAATAAATCAAGCCGCTCAGAGTCAATGCAATTCCTAAAAGCGAAGGGATAAATGCCGTAACCAGGGTCACAATCATAAAAGTAGCCTGAATGAGAAGTACAATGATTAGTGTTACCGGATAGCCCCAGGTTTTATACGGCCTTAAAATATCGGGATATTTTTTGCGTAAAACGTATACAGAGGCAAAGGTTAGCACATTGAATACCGAAGACGTGAAGGAGAAATAATCAATTACAGCTTCGTAAGCACTTTCTGCAAAAGTCGCCAGCAGGATCAAAACCGAGGCCCATCCAGCTTGTGCAAACATAGAATAGTTGGGGGTTTTATATTTTGGATGTATCTGTGCAAGCGAGTTGAAAAATAATTTATCGCGGGCCATTGCGTACCATGTGCGGCTCTTTACTAAAATTTGCGTATTTACATTTCCGAAAGTGCTCACCATTATCGCGACCGCCACTAATAAGCCCCCCGCAGAACCTAACACCACTTTCATAGAATCGATGGCAACGCCTTTAGATGCGCCCATAATTTCGGGGCCCAGCAGGTTTAAGTAGGCGGTATTGATCAGGAGATATAAAAGCATCACAATTCCAATTCCGAGAAATAGTGAAAGAGGAAGGTTTTTTCTGGGATTTTTCACTTCTTCTGCAACATAGGTCGCACCTTCCCATCCGCTGTAGGCAAAAAAACCGTATCTCAGGGCCGTAAAAATGGAAATGATTCCGACCCAGCTCCAGGGCTTGTCTACTGCATCTGCAAAGTTTTGTTTTTCAATTCCATGCGACACGCTTAAGGCAATAATTGAAATAAGCAGTCCAACTTTTAAGAAACCGAAAATGTTTTGAAATACACCGCTTAGCTGTATACCAAAAGAATTGGCAGCAGTGAGTAGAAACACAAGAGCAATGGCTAAGATTCCCTCCTGCAAGCCACCTATTTTACTATTGAAGGCCGTTAAGGCATTCTCAGAGAAGAATAAGGCAACCGCTGCAATTGCTCCAGTTTCTGACACAAAAAACATGGCCCAGCCGCGTAAAAAGGTTATAATCGGAGGATAGGCAGCTTTGAGAAAAACATAGGGGCCGCCTGAGCGGGGCATCATCGCAACCAGTTCGGCATAACACAGAGCGCCAAGAATGGTTGCAATGCCTCCCAAAATCCATACTCCGTAAAACATGCTTACCGAGGCGGTGATAAACATAATGGGCGCAGGTGTTCTGAATATTCCGGAACCAATAATTCGATTGATAACGATCGAGAGCGTTTCGGTAAGGCCAAGCTTTCTTTCAAGTTCGGTTTTTTCTTCAAAAATCTGCTTGTTTTGCATCTGGGCCTGAGGTGAAAATAAATTTAACTTAAAATTCAAACCGCCCGGAGGAAATATTGTTCAAAAAACAATATATTTCCCTAATAAACTTAATTGAATTATGATAAGAAGATCAACAGCTGTATGGAACGGTACAGGTAAAGAAGGAAAAGGTTCATTAACTTCTACCAGTGGAGTGTTAAGTAATACGCCCTATTCCACCTCGGCACGCTTTGAAAATGAAGATGGAAAAGCAGGAACGAACCCTGAAGAGCTGATTGCTGCTGCCCACGCAGGTTGCTTTTCGATGGCTTTGAGCTTTCAATTAACAGAAGCCGGTTTTGTTCCAACTGAGTTGAAAACCGAAGCTGCTGTGAAAATCGAGCCGGGGGAAGGTGGCTTTTCTATTACTTCCATCCAACTGAATTTAACAGGAACGGTGCCGGGTATTTCTGAAGAGGAATTTTTACGTTTGGCAAATGCAGCAAAAGCAGGATGTCCGGTGAGCAAGGCATTGTCGGCGGTGCCAATTTCTTTAAATGCCAAATTGGTTTAATCGATTAAGGTTATCCTTTTGCTAGAGATTAGCGCAGCTTGTCTGAATTCGTCTTTTTATAGATTCGCCACAGGCAGCAAAGGACAGACAATAATACATTGTTAACTTTATTAGTTAGAATTCTGAAGAAGCCTAATATGCGTTCAAATATTTTGAGCATAGGGAAGCTTCTTCAGAATATTTTCCTCAGCCAAAGAGTCACTCCAATTATTCGGAGATTAATAGCTGATTTGTCAATTAACTCGACTGGGTTAGTTTAGACCGTTGTTTCTCAAAAACACACATTAGCTATTTTTTTGTTATTACTTAAAGCCCTTTATTAAATGACGCAATTGAAAATTTTAATCGAAGTTTTAAGTATTTTATTTGTATTGATTTCTCTCGTTCCGCTCGTTCGAAATGATTATTGGGCATTCAGGGTTTTTGAATATCCGCGGTTTCAAAAGTTAGTAGTTTGTTTGATTTTATTCTGCGGTGCTATGGTATTTGTAAAGTTATCGCCCGATAAGTTCTTGTACGTGAATATCACCTTATTATTTGCGAATGTCTGCTACCTTTTTTATCAGATTTATCCCTTTACTATTTTAAGTAAAAAAGACGTAATGAGGCCAGAAACCGAGCTTCCTGGGCAGGATATAGCTTTAATGACTGGAAATGTATTGCAGTATAACCGGCAATCTAAGGCCTATCTTGCAAATATTTATAAGGCAAATCCCGATGTTTTGTTGCTATTAGAAACCGATAAGTGGTGGGAACTTGAGACTGCGGAACTTATGGAAAGTTATCCATACCATATAAAAGTGCCGCAGGAGAACACCTATGGAATGCTTTTGTATTCTAAGCTCGAATTAGTTAATTCCAAAGTGAAATTTTTAGTAGAGGAGGACGTACCATCTATTCATACTATCGTGGTGTTGCCTTGTGGCCAAAAAATTCAATTATACTGCGTACATCCAACACCGCCGGTACCGCAAGAAAATCCACGTTCTACCGAGCGCGACAAAGAGTTATTATTAGTTGCCGATAAAGCGAAAGGAAATCCCCTTCCCGTAATTGTGGTTGGAGATTTGAATGACGTGGCCTGGAGTTACACCACATCATTATTTTGCAAAATCAGTGGACTATTAGATCCCCGAAAGGGAAGAGGCTTCTTCAATACTTTTCATGCTCAACACCGCTTTTTGCGATTTCCCCTCGATCATGTATTTTGCTCAACAGATTTTAAATTGATGCATATAGAAAAACTGGCTGCAGGCGGATCTGACCATTTTCCGATGTTTGTTCAGCTACAATATGAAAAAGTAGCTTCCATGGAACAAGAAGAACCACAGGCAAGTCAGGATGAAATTGAATTGGCCGAAGAAAAAAAGCATAAGAAAACTGCTTAACGCATTTTTCTTATGTTGAACTATACTTTTAAGTCTTTCTTTTGATAATCAGTTTTTTACTCATCGATTTTGCGACTTCATCCATGAATTTCTGCATTTCGGAGTATCCCGAAGCTGGAATAATGTGGTTTTTTAATTCGAGTTTGGCGGTGTTAATAATCTCGTTTTTTTCCTGATTGTATGCAAATTCCGATTTGTATGTCCCGTAGCTAAATTTCAGATTTATATTTGAAGGAAGCGATTCGGGCATCATATTTTCCGGAAGTTTATAGACTGCTTTATTTTGAGTAATAGCCGGATGATTAAAGAAATAATCTGTTTTCCGGGATTTATTTACAGGCAGGGTTAACTTCCAGAGATCAAATAAACCCTGTCTGAAAAATAATTTATCTCCGGCAGAAAAATCATTTAATTTCTGATACTCTAAATCAAGCTCAAGCTTCTTTACTCCGTCTTTATCATCTTTTTCAATCAAGTTGAAAATGTCTGGTTGTTTAAGATTCAGGGTGTTTATAATATCTTTTTTTTGTTCGTCTGTTTTCTTATAGGAAATGCCAATAAAATCAGATCGGTATCCTCCTGTGACTTGTATGTTTATTTTGGCAAGTGAGATTCCATCAGGTCTGACTTCGATCGCTGTTTCACTGTTAAATATATGATCCTCCATTTTGCTTCTAGGAGTGTTTACCAGTTTGCCACCTTCGTCGGTTATCAACAAAGCATTGCGATTTTCTGTAAAGCTTCCTAATTTCCCGAAGGGCGCTGTATTGCTGGTGCATTCTAACCAGGTGGTGTCATTTTTGAGGGGAACACACAGTATAATATGATTAAACGGGCTGTTTACGAAGTTCGGGTCGGCCGCTTCTTCATTAGCTCCTGCTCGTACTATGGCATAATATGAAGGAATGTTTACAGCCTCTAACAAGGCGTGCATATAATTGGACAGGCCTTTGCAGTCGCCATATTTTTTTTGATCAACAAAACTGGCGGGGAACGGTTTCCAACCACCAATGCCTAGTTGGATACCAACATATCTTACACTTTTTTGCATGTATTCGTACAAAAATTTGGCCTTTTCTTTATCCGTTGATAAGCCTGAAACCATTTGTTTCAGTTCTTCAACCCTGGCGGGATTGAGTGAGGTCAATCCTTTGTTTAGCTCCCGTTGCCAAACGCCAAATCCGTTCCAGTTGCTGAAATCGCCTTTTATGCCACCGAATAAGACGTTGTCTGTCGCAAAAGTAATTTTAGGGAGCACCTGCCACGCTTTTGAACCACTTTCTGGTTTTATAGCTTCGAGGTTTTTAACGTTCCATTTGAACACATCATAGCCATCTTCTGTGGTTTTTTCCGGATCAATTTTAATGTTTCTTGGTTTGTACCTAAAACCGATCTCGGGGCTGACAGTAACTTTACAGATAGCTTCTTGTACTGAGTTTTCGGTGTCCTGGATATTCCAATCTGCCAGATCGAGATAGCCGCTGTTGGAATTATATTCAAACTTTACTTCCACAGTAACCGGGTAACTTACTACGGTATGTCTTAATAACAACAAACGGTCATCGGTAACTAAAGTCATTCCGTCTACCGCAGAATGATCGTACATGTCGTTTTTTTTATAACGTTTTATTAAGATTCCGTTTGCATCATAAATTAACATTTCAGGACTGTTTACACTGGTCATTTTATCATATCCCAGAATTAATTCGGCCTCACTTTCTGCATGTTCATTCAGCAGAGTTTTTATTACATGATACTTGGTCGAGGCCTTTTCCGGGCTTTTTACAACTGTTTCCTGAGAGTAATACCTGGTAACGTAATTAGCGTTCTTTTTTAAAGTGTCCGGAATATTTGTGGCTTTATAATATTCAGAAGAGATTGAATTTTTTTGAGCAAGAGCAGGCAGCCCGATAAGGCATACGCACAAAAAGAAAAGTGTTTGGTATATAATGTATTTCATTAGGATATAATTGTTTTAACGGAGATGAAGCTATCATGGGCATATTATTACCGTTTGTGTGGGCTATGCTCATGATGGTTTCATTAAGATTTTTTTAGAACTATTTGTTCGTTTAGTAATTCGAAAATTTGTTTATAAAACTCCCTTAATGCGGGATATTCCTCTACCCAATAAATAGTTTTTTTATAATCCAGTATATACCGAACGGCAATGGTTCCTTCATTTTCAACAATAACTCTTTGGAAAGAGATGCTCTTATCGGGCATGATTAAATTAATGTTTTTGGGCAGCACATCCACCTTAAAGCCCGGCGGAACTTTATAACTTCCACTGATGGCATACTTGTTTTTATGGCCAAAATCAACGAGGGTAGTTCTATTTTCACTTATAAAGGGGTTTTTTCGTAAACCGGAAAACATATTAGGGACAAAAAATATATAGTCTCCATCCGAACTAGTCAACTCCAGATCAAAATCGATCATCTCTTTGAGAGGAAGACTGTCGATATCGGCATCTTCCAGTTTAATCGACTTTATTTTTAAGTTGTTATCCTTGTCAGTAAGCCAATCCTTATATTTTTCTTCGCCATCGGTTTTGAGGTTTTTGACTGCTTGTATTTTATGATAGGAGTAGTCTACCAGATTCGCTTTTCCTGACATTTTGCCCTGAGGATTTATTTCAGCTGTGATATAAATATTCTTCCGGGAAGGTGCAACGTTGTCCAGAGATACTATCCGATGTGTTTTATGCTCTTTATCCAGAGAAATACCATAAGAGTTAAGTAGATTATCAGGTATAGTCGTATATAGATTATACTTATCTGTTGCATCTAAAACGTACTGGCGAGTACTATCAACCGGAATATGTACCACTGTTCTGTTAAACTGGCGCATCCATGGAAATGCAATATTCACTTTTCCATGGTTGCGTGTACTTACAGCCATGGGATAGACATTTTTTACATCAGCTTGCTTCAAAAGCCGATATAGTATCAGATTTATTTCAGCAGAGTTGCCGGTTTTCTTTTGCCATGCTTTAGGTATGCCATCATTTGTGTACCAGGTATCAAAACCATTCCATTTCATGGAGTTTTTTACTTCATTAAAAAGGAAGGCGATTTTTTCATCATCACTTTTTAAGAGTTTAGCCTTTGAGATTAGAATGTCTTCATCATCCAGTTTTTTCCTGAATTGCATTCCAAAATCTTCATCCTCTGCCAGTCGCTCCCCAACTTTAGCCCAGGTATCCGCTCCTGTTTGGGTAAAACCTCCAATAGGCTGAATTTGGGTTAGCTGAAAGAGTGCACATTGTAAATTATCATTTCTTGAGGTCATGAAGGGTTCATCAACCAAAGAAGGGATATTGTTTAGCCCGATTATTTTAGTGTTAACCGTATAAGCATGACTGTCTTGTCCGGAACCTAATGACTTTGATGCTGCGGAGGTTTTATTTTTGTTCATGCTTTGATACACTCTATACTGAGTTTTATAGTAGAGCATATCAGGTATGGAGGTCTGTAATTCCGAATAACGACTCGGTATTTTTGACTGAAAATACCAAGCTGGGAAATTGCCATAAGCAGGTGTTTTCCATTTGTAATGATATTCGATTACCGAACCGGCCTGAACATCAGGAAAGCTGAAAACAATGGCTGTGCTATTTTTATCAACAGCTTCTCTGAAAATTTGCTTCCTGTCGAGCTTGGTAATTACAGGCTTGCCATCTTTAATATTTATAGTTTGTGCATCTATATCATAAAGATCTTCATAGTGATTATTTGAATAGAATTCGATTCGGATGTTCGCTTCGTCTTTTCCTTTTTCGTTAAAGATCTTTATGCGCTTATGCCGATCCATGATAATGTCAAATTGATGATCGAAGTAAACTTCGCCTCTATCGAAAAGTACCATGGCATTTGCATCTTTTTCAAAAGCACATTCTTTTAATTCAAGGTCGCTAATGTCAATTTTTCCATAAGATTTAATTTCGTCTTGGGCAGTAGACAGAAAGGGGGCCGCACTCATAAAGAGTGCAGCAATAAACATTTTTTTCATAATTGATAAGGTCAGGTGCTTAAAAGTAGATATTTTTTTTAAAATTTAAATCTGTTTTACTTTCTCTTAATCACCTTTTTTTAGGGTTAGCTAAGAATATTATTGCTAGATATTCTCCGTTCCCTTTATCCGTTTTCTCCACTTTATTAATTCATACCAAATCACGGACAGAAATCCAATCATTATACACAATAATAATTGTTGATAATTTAAGGGCTCAAAGCCGAAGAAATTTGTCATTGGATCGACAAATAGTAATAATGCTGTGATTGCGATGGTTATGCTGATAATGAGTAAAACCAAACCATTCTTGTATTTTAACGTGGTGAGGATAGAGTAATAAAAGGAACGATTTATCAGCGTCAGAAAAATATTAGCCGAAATAAGTGCTGTAAAGACCATCGTTCTTGTAAGCGATTCACCCAAGCCCTGGTGTACAGCATACTGATAGGCGCTGAGGGTTCCCGCGGTAATAGCCAGACCCTGAATAATACTGGTAGTAAGCTCTTTCGGTTTAAAAAAAGTGTTGGTAAATGGACGAGGTTTTTGAATCATTGTTTTCTCTTCCATAGGCTCGTTTTCATATATGATAGAGCAGGTAGGCCCCATGATCAGTTCTAAAAATATGATATGTACAGGCGAGAAAATATTCGGGTATACCCACCCAAGGGCCAATGGAATAAAAACCGTAAGTATGATGGGAATATGGATGGAGATTATGTACTGAATAGCTTTTTTTAAGTTGGCATATATTTTTCTGCCCATTGCAACAGCATCCACCATTTTTGACAGGTCATCTTCCAGCAAAATCAAAGAAGCTGCTTGTTTAGCTATTTCGGTGCCTTTTTTTCCCATCGCAATGCCAATATGAGCAGATTTTAGGGCTGGTCCATCATTAATGCCATCGCCGGTCATCGCTACAATTTCCTGCTTTTTTTTCAATGCATCAATCACTTTTAGTTTAGCTTCAGGAAACATCCTTGTAAACACGTTCGTGTCCTGCACACAATTCTGCAGTTCTTCATCCGTTAACTTCATCAGGTCGTCGCCTGTTAAGCTTTTTTCGGATCCTTTGAACCCGACCTGCCTGGCAATGGCGGTGGTAGTGGCCGGGTAATCTCCCGTAATTATCTTTACAGAAATTTTCGCGGCATAAAATTTTTCAAAAACAGCTTGTATGTTTTTCTTTGGCGGGTCATAGAATGCAACAAGTCCTTTGAAGTCGAATTTAAATTCCTGTTGAGTTTCAGGGAAATTATCGCCTTTGAATTCAGACCTGGCCACGCCCAAAATACGATAGCCGTCGGTGCCCAATACTTTAATGGTTTCTTCGATCTGCTGTTCTTCGGTTTCAGATAGGTTTGAGAGTGTCATCAGCGCCTCCGGAGCGCCTTTTGCCGCTATAATCCTTTCGCCTGCCTTATTTTCGAACAGGTGCGTCATCATAGGCGGTTGCCCGCTAAGCGGATACTCATGAATCATTTTAAAGTTTAGCCTTTCATCTTTTATCTTCAGGTCTGTATATGCGGTGTGCAGGGCAACTTCCATCGGATCGAAAGGGATAGGTTCGCTAGCCCACATCGCTAGCTTTACGAGGTCTGTTTCATCGTTGGTTAATGCATTTTCAGGACTTGAGATCTTCGCAGATTTCAAGGCAAAGAGCTTTGCCAGTGTCATTTTGTTTTCGGTAATGGTTCCTGTTTTATCGACACAGAGTACGGTAGCACTGCCCAAAGTTTCAACAGTTTTCATCTGTTTTACTATGATGCCCATTTTCATTAAACGCCAGGCCCCCAAAGCCATAAATGTGCTGAACGCTACCGGTATTTCTTCCGGTAAAATACTCATGGCTAATGTCAGCGCCTTTAGCAGGCTGTTGATCGTATCATAAGTATTGAAATAATTTATGGTCCAAACTATCAGAAAAACAAGAGCTCCGGCAATTACCATCTTTTTTACGAAATTGGTGATCTGCATTTCGAGCGGAGTTTTTTCTTCTTGTATGTTCTCCAGGCTTTTTCCAATCTTACCTAATTTGGTTTCGTTGCCAATTGCATTTATAGTTGCTATTGCTAATCCGCTTGCTACCGAGGTGCCATGGTAAACTAAGTTGTCCTCTTTCCCCTTGTCTTTGTAAACCGGGAGTGATTCTCCAGTAAGTATAGATTCGTTTACCGAGAAGTCGTTCGAATGTACAATTACCCCATCGGCTGTAATTAGGGAGCCTTCTTCAATTATCAAACTGTCGCCAACAACTAGTTCGTCGCTTTTAATTTCAACGACTATTCCGTTCCGGATCACTTTACAATGCGGCTG
The DNA here is from genome assembly GCA_965650335.1 of uncultured Pedobacter sp. Classification (GTDB taxonomy): domain Bacteria; phylum Bacteroidota; class Bacteroidia; order Sphingobacteriales; family Sphingobacteriaceae; genus Paradesertivirga. The sequence continues at coordinate 26,286 of CBFGOI010000007.1, forward strand.
ACTTAGATCTTTTAACTTTTCTAAAGCGTTGCGACTTCTTTTATCCTGGTATAAAGAAATAGCAGCAACTAATACGATAGCTGCCGCCAGAAAACTGCCGTCGCCCGGATTCCCGCTTATGAAATAAATCAATGAGGTTATCAGCAGCAGGATAACCATCGGTTCTTTAGCAAGACTTTTTAACGCATCAATCAAGCCATTTTCTTTCCGGTAATTAAGCGTATTTGGACCATGTTTAGCCCGCGATTCAACTACCTGCTGATCAGTGAGACCTTTGATGTTGTATGTAGTTGCGGGCATAGAGGTTTCGTGTTTTTGTAGGAGAAATATTTAATAAAATTAGAAGTAATAAATAATTTTTAGAGAAAAGATCTATCATCGCCAAGTGTGCAATAGGTTCGTGTAGCAGACATTATCGATGTTTTTGTTTTCTAAGTAAACATTAGGTATATCAGTGATATTACAAATAGAGATGGAACCATGGGATCTAAATGCCGGGGGATAGATTTGAGATGGTTTTTGTTTTGTGTGCTGTCAGGCATTTTGATAATATTCTTCCAGTGGCTTAAAAACGCTACCGTACTTGTTAATAATAGCTAACTGTCCCGCATGATAGGCCGTATGAGATATTATCCGACCCAATGCTTCCGCCTTCGTTTTAGTTCCAAATTCTTTAGTTTCAATCAGATCGTCCCAATCAGTATCCGTTTGTTGCTCTAAAATTCTTTTTAGTATTTCTGCCGAATGTTCTACATACTCTTTTAACTCAGCCAGGTCTATCCATTCGCCTGTATCGTGCTGCGCAATTAAAGTTTCAGCAGAAACGTCTATTTCCTTGCCACCAAATACATTCTTAGCAAATAACAATTCTACATCTCCGATATGGCGGACCAAAAAACCTAAGCTGTTTGGAGATGGAGCCAGTGTCTTTTTTAGATCTTCCCGGGTAAGATTTTGTAATTGATTAGTGAATCTTGTTCTGGCTTCCAGCCAGAGTTCAAGTAGTAAAGCTGTTTTTGTTTTCATGTGGCGAATTACAAGGCTTTTGCCAATTTAACGAAAAAATCTCCCAGAATAATTGATTTCTGTTAGCCTAAGAAGTGATTTGTATATGGATATGGCGAGAAGAGCGTGTCTTCATTTTTTATACTTATTCAGCATGTTGAAATAAATTATGCTTAGGGTAAAAAAAATGTCAACTATTTAAAGATAGGTTCCGTAAAAGTGTAATTTAACATCTGTTTTTATGGACTAAATCGGTTTATACCATGTTTAATAGCTTAACTATTCGTCGGGCCGAGCCCGAAGATGCAGCAATTATTGCGTACTTCAGCCGAAGAACATTTTTTGAAAGCTTTGCCGAACAGAGCACTAAAAAGGATATGGCAAAGTTTTTAACCTTGCAGTTTTCTGTTAGGTCTCTGATGTCTGAGGTCAATCGCAAGCACAACATTATTCTTTTAGCGCACCGCTTTCACACCCTGGTGGGTTATGCGTTACTGCGCGAAGCCAAAAATCCGCCGGAAATTCATTCTGCGGTAAAAGGCATTGAATTGGCCCGCTTATATGTGGATATACCTTTTAAAGGAACGGGTGTAGGAGAGGCTTTAATGAAAGAATGTGTATCGTTGGCCAGATTACAATATAAAGAAGTGCTTTGGTCGGGAGTATGGTGTAAGGATACAGAAACCACTGATTTTTATCAACAATGGGGTTTTAAGAGATGCGGTTCGAAAATTTTTCTTTTAGGGGATAATCCCCAATTACACTGGATAATGAAGAAAGATTTGCAGTTCTAAATTAATTCTAAAGTTTTACAGATAGCTACCTTTCAATTCCTCGCCGGTAAGTGTGCGATAAACATTTTGCAGCTGATGAATTGAGTCGATTGCAACTGCAATTTTACCATCTTCCATAAATCCGCTTTCAAAGGCTGATAATTTGAATTGAACAAAGTTTTTTGAATCTGTCCAGATCTCTTCTTCAGCAGAGCTTTTGCCAAAGCCTAAATAAGTAAGCCATTCTTCCCTCAACTCTAAAGGCAATATTTCATTAAATTTAATCCTGAAATGATAGCCCTGTCTTGGAACCAGCATCTCGCCAATAACACTTGAATGTTGAATGTCTGTAAGAAATAATATGCCTTCCTCATTTTCCCTGGGGCTGATTTTAATCAGATTACCTAATTTAAATTCCTGAGTGTCCATCATCCGATTTTTAGCACCTGTTTATTTTGTTGAACCTAATCCTATCAAAAATGCAAAAGATTCTGAATACTGCGGAGCTTTTTAATGTAATACTTAAATTCAATTTAAAATGTTACCAATATGTTGTATAGCTCCTTTAAGCAAAAAAGATCCGAATTTTCATCCGGACCTTCTTAATAAATCTGTTACTCTTCCGGGCCCTAGGCCATGCTATATAATTCTTCTCTTTGCTGCTTCACCACATCACTGTTGATATACTCATCGTAGGTCATCAGCTTATCGATCACACCACCCGGAGTAATTTCAACGATCCTGTTAGCCACGGTTTCTGTTAATTCATGATCTCGGGAGGTAAATAAAATTACTCCTCTAAAATCTTTCATTCCATTGTTGAGTGCGGTAATAGATTCCAGATCAAGGTGATTGGTCGGCTCGTCAAATAAAAGTACATTAGCCTGTTGAAGCATCATGCGTGAAAACATGCAGCGCATTTTTTCTCCTCCTGAAAGTACGGAGCTTTTTTTCAAAACCTCTTCTCCTGAGAATAGCATTCGCCCCAAAAAGCTTCTGATAAACTGCTCATCCTTATCTGCATCAGAATATTCTCTTAACCAATCGACTAGGTTTTCATCCTTACCTTCAAAATAAGCCGAGTTATCATTTGGAATATCTGCCGTATTAATGGTAACACCCCATTTAAATTCTCCTTTATAGTCTTTGTCTCTCCCTGTTAAGATATCGTAAAAAGCTGTGGTTGCTAAACTGTTTTCAGAAAGTATGGCAATTTTATCACCTTTATTAACCATCAGGTTGATATTCGAGAATAAAAGTTCGCCGTTAAGTTCTTTTCTTAAGCCTTCTATCTGAAGGATCTGATCGCCGGCTTCACGTCCCTGGTGATTGAAAAGGATTGCAGGATACTTTCTGTTCGACGGTTTAATTTCTTCCAGATTGATTTTATCCAGGGCTTTCTTTCTACTGGTTGCCTGTTTCGATTTTGATGCATTCGCGCTAAAACGACGTATGAAATCCTGAAGTTCTTTGACTTTATCTTCCAACTTTTTATTCTGATCGGAACGCTGACGGGCAGCTAACTGACTGGATTCGTACCAGAATGTATAGTTACCCGTATAGATCGTAATCTTGCTAAAGTCGATATCCACAACATGGGTACACACGGTGTCTAAGAAGTGCCTGTCGTGAGAAACTACCAGAATAATTCCTTCATAACTTGCAAGAAAATCCTCAAGCCAAGCAATTGTTTGAATATCAAGGTCGTTGGTAGGCTCATCGAGTAGCAAAATATCAGGTTTGCCAAAAAGCGCCTGCGCCAATAGCACCCGAACTTTCTGATTACCATCCAGCTCTTTCAAAAGCTTGTAATGTAAATCTTCCTTTATTCCCAGATTGCTCAACATGGTGGCCGCGTTGTTCTCTGCGTTCCATCCATCCATCTCTGCAAATATATTTTCAAGCTCACCTGCACGTTCGCCGTCTTTTTCTGTAAAATCTTCTTTGGCGTACAAAGCGTCTTTTTCTTTCATTACGCTAAATAGTTCTTTATGACCTTGAAGAACAGTTTCAATTACCGGATATTCGTCAAAGGCATAGTGGTTTTGAGAAAGTACAGCCATCCGTTCTCCGGGGCTGAAACTTACAGAGCCGGTATTTGGATCTATTTCACCAGAAATAATTTTAAGAAAAGTAGATTTACCGGCACCATTTGCCCCGATCACACCATAGCAATTGCCGGGAGTGAATTTTAAGTTAACGTCTTCAAACAGAGTGCGTTTTCCGTAACGGAGTGATAGATTTGATACTGTAATCATGCTTTGTAAATTGAGGTGCAAAAGTAAGGATTATCGATAGGATTTGACCGATGCAATTAAAGAATTATTTTTAGATGGAAATAACATGACAAAAGTGGAGTTCTTACCCTATTTAAAAGATAAACTTGACAAAAAAGCGGTTCAACATCTTGCCCAATCGGCATCAATTGATACCGATACTTTCAGGGATTTTATTGATTTATCGTTTAATACGGATTCGAAAATCGCATTTAGAGCCTGCTGGGTAATGGAATATGCTTTTGCCGTTAACAAAGAGTCTTTTCTTCTTTGCCTGCCCGATTTTTTGAGCGTCTATCCAAAGCAGAAGAATAATAGCTGCAGGAGGCATTATACAAAAATTCTGATGGGCCTTTTTGAAAGAAGCAGCAACTATTTAGAAGAGTGCGATCTAAGTAAACTTGTCGATGCTACTTTCGAATGGTTGATTGATCCTGAAACCCCTGTTGCGGTGAAGGTGAACTGTCTCGACATTTTGTTCAATCTAAGTAATCGTTACACTTGGGTACTAGATGAGCTGAAAGCTCAAATCGTTTTTTTGTTAAAAGACGGGACCGCAGCTATGCAAAGCCGAGGAAAAAAAATATTGAAACAAATAGCCTAGATACTGATTAATTGGTCAGGTTAAACAGAATTTTCGCGTTGGAGCCTGGTATTGAGTTTTGATACAAATACAATGCTCAGCAAGGTTATTACGATGCTGATATATCCGGTAACTTCGTAATTGAGAATGGCATTAGAAGGTGTTTTAACAACGATAAGACCCGCCAGCACGGAGGCAATCCCGACAAATATTTGTTGTACAGATGAATTTATACTCATAAAACTACCCCGGCGCTCACTGGTTACCACATTACTGATCATTGCCTGGGCAGGAATCATTCTTCCAGAGGATACTATGAACCAAAATCCGGTAACGCTGAGTACCAGGTAAAAAGATATTGGAGCAAGGTTGGTGATCACGGCAATTGGCAAGGTAACAACCATAGCCATTATTATAAACAAACGGTGTTTGCCAATCTTGTCGGCAACACGACCTAATATAGGGGAGCTAAACAAGGTTAATATACCACCAACCATATAGATGAGTGGCGTTTGTACCTTGCTGAAACCCAAATTAAACTCCATAAAAGGATTCAGAAAAGGGATAATGAGAAAATGACCGAGCATGATTGTTGCCGACAATGCAAGGGCCAGTAATTGATTTTTGTCTTTGCCAATATCGCTTAACAGATCCAATGGGCTCACCTTCGCCTGCCGGTTTTCCTTGATGTGTGCATCCATTTTAGGTAAATATTTAATGAGAAAGGGAATAAGAATAGCTCCCAAACCTGCTACAAAGAAAAATGGACCGTGCCAATTGAAAATATTAGCAAGATATAAAGAAAACGGCACTCCAAATACAGAGGCTACAGAGAATGCTGCCATAATAATTCCCATGGCAGCGCCCCTTCTTTGATAGGGTATTAAATCGGCGATGATGGATAAAACCTGTGCCCCGATTAATCCGCCAAAAATACCAGCTACAATTCTTGAAATCAAAAGAATGAAGTAAGTTGGTGATAGGGCGCAAAATAATGTGCCGATTAAGAAGCCCGAATAGCCCATTAATAAAACCTTCTTGCGATCATACCTATCGACGAAAAAAGCTGCCAGAAAACCCGAAATACCGGCACTAAAAGTATAGGCGGCAACCAGCATTGAAAATTGTTGGGATGAGATATCAAAATATGGCATCAGGTAATTCCCTAATGGCATCATAATCATGAAGTCAAGAATATGGGTAAAATTTATGGCTGCCAATAACAGCAATATTATCTTTTCTCTGAAATCCATTGAGTGCGTGTTTGATCGTCAATAATAATCAAATCCGCAAAAAAGAGTTCGAAATGGATTAAAACATGACGAAATTTTGTTTTTTAACAAGATCGTTGATTTGGTTTAAACCGAACACCATTTCTCGTAGGATAGATAGCTCTACACAGGGTAGACTATTGGTTCATAATTCAGGAAAATCTATTCTCCCCAGGCAGTAACTATAATATTTCTTCGGCCACCATTATTCCGATGCTCGCACAAGTAAATGCCTTGCCAGGTGCCTAAAGCTAATCTGCCGTTTCGGATTGGAATTATAACGGAACTGCCAAGTAATGAAGCTTTAAGGTGAGCAGGCATATCGTCAGAGCCTTCGTAATCGTGAAGATAATCGGGATCATTTTCTGGGACAGTCTTGTTAAAAAACGTTTCGAAATCTTTTCTTACCGTCGGGTCAGCATTTTCATTGATGCTTAATGAAGCAGATGTGTGTTGGATAAACACCTGGCAAATACCCGACTTTAGATCTTTGATTTGTGGTAAGGCATTTATTATTTCGGAGGTTATTATATGGAAGCCACGCTTTTTTTCTTCGACTTGCAGGCTTTGCTGGAATATTTTCATGGTGTAAATACAAAAATGTAAATATACCCAAGTATAAATTAGGGAAGATAGTCTGCTTTGATAGCGTTAAAAGAATTTAACAGATCGACTAAGGCTTTTGTGTTTTGTCCGCTCCATGTCGAGGACATTAATGTATGTGTACTTATGCTTTGGAACAGCACAAGCACACAAGTAGGTTTGTTGGTAAAATATGATTATGATAAATTAATATTCCAATAAAACCCGTTTGAGCCCTTGCTTTTTTGAGCCAGATAAATAATTTTCTGATCATTTAAAAGTAGTTCGTCTTTAATGGTTGAGACGCTATTGTCCTTCGGGTCTGGAAGGTTTTTTAGGATTAAATCAATGGTTTCTGATGTTTCAGCTGTTGGATTTGTAGAACTTTTTCTCATGATTTGTAGATAAATAAATTAATGATCTATTGTATTAAAAATGTTTTCGCCGTACTTCTGTTAAGTATCAATAGAGTGTTGGTAGACGCTAATTGTTTTGCTCACAGATAATTACCGGAAACGTTAAATCGAAAAACATAGTATATATTAAATTAAAAAAGATCAAAATTTATTTATTGAGTTGATTTGCAGAGATCAGTCCAGTCTCAATGCACAAAAAAAACAACATCTCACCTATAATTGCACTGGTTATTTTGCAGCTGTGGACTGATTTAACATAGAGAAAGAGGAATAGTTTTAAAAAAAAAGAAAATTTTTTAAAAAAGATGAGTTATGTCGATCCTAAAGACTAGCTTCCTGGCCGACTGCACAAACAAAATCCCATGGTAAGAAAGGGATTTTTTGAATGTATTGAATTGTAAATCTTTCACTTCTCCACGATTTCTGCTTCATCAGGCAATACTTCGGCCCGGCATCCGATCGTATTTAGAAATTCAATAAGCCTTTCGCTATGAATGGTTCCTGATTTACACTCCACCCGTAAAATATTGTCACAATCATCCAGATCGAAATTTGCAAAATAGCCAGAAAATACTGTTTGCACTTGCTTAACAAGTGTTTCGGCTTCTGACTGATGGGTGATATTCGTTTTAAAGACTTCAATCATAACCTCTAATTAAATGCAGAGGGTGAAATTTTCACCACTTAAAATTCCTTCGGCTTAAACAATAACCGGTCGACAGAATATTTGCCGCTTCCTAATACAAAAACTACAATTGATAAAAGAAGATATACAAAGGCTAATTCTTTTACCTGAAAAACATCTTTAGCGTGAGCCAGGAAATAGGCAACAAACATGGTAATGAAGATAGGGATAACGGATAGACGTGTTAACAATCCGAAGACGACAAACAGGCCACAAAACAATTCTGCAAAGATTACCAAATTGAAAGAGGTCTTTACTCCAATGCCTACCAGGTCTGTAAACATCGGTAGAATTTGATCATAAGCGATGAGTTTGGTATATCCATGATAGGTAAATAAACCGCCAAATATTAATCTTAGTAAAAGAGCTGCCAGGTCGGTGTTAAATGGTTGGTAAGATAGAAAGTTATTTTTCATGTTGTTTATTAGAGCATTCTTATTATATTCTTGTTTGGTCTGGTTGAACTGATTATGCAGTTTTATTGTCCGTATTGCATCTGGATTACCAAAGGCAATCTGGAATAGGCATCTCGGGGAAACTTCTCCGGAATGAATGCATCCCGGAGCTCCTCAAGTAATTATACCTTATACTCGTAACTTATCATCCAATTTATACCAAATTTGTCGGTAAGCATTCCAAAATAAGATCCCCAAAAAGACTTTTGCATGGGCATGGTAGCTTGACCGCCAGTAGAAAGAGCATTATAAACTGTATCTGCCTCTCCCTCGCTGTTAACATTTAATGATAAGTAAAAATTATTTCCCCGGATCACCTTTTGTCCCATGGATTCAAGTGCATCTGTAGCCATCAGAATATTTCCGTTTCCGATGGGTAAAGCGATGTGCATGATTTTTTCAGCATCCTCTGCCGAAACTTTGCCCGCATCGGGCATGTCTTTATACCGTTGGATGGTTACAAATTCTCCGCCAAGTACAGATTTATAGAGGTTAAATGCTTCTTCTGCTGTACCTGCAAAATTTAAATAGGGATTGATAGTTGCCATGATAGTTATGTTTTAGATGTTAACAGAGTTTTTCTTCATCAGTTCTACCCATTTATTAACCAGTCTCTCTAATTTTGATTTTTTTATATTTACATCATTCATATCAAAAAAGTAAGCCATTCGCCGGTCTTTGTAATCTCCCTCAAGTAAGCCTGTATCATCATTTAAAATTATCCCATTGTGAAATACAAGGTGTACATAGTTTTGAGCACGATGATTGAAGGTTGCCATGCCGCCTTTGTCTATGCCTCCTTTACAGAAGAAACTTGGAGCTGCCCACTTAATGTGTTCGGCTATCTCAGGATTAGCATTCATGATGATCTGTCTAACAGCTTCCATTTCAGCTCTGAAAGGATGTTCCAGCTTCGACATATAATCATCAACTTCTTGTGTGTTATTTTCAGCTTGTTTCTTTCCCATATTGGTTTATTGAACCTTTTTATTGCTTTCCAGAATTTGCTTAAGATGGTTTAAGCTGATCTCAAGGTCTTTTCCGAGTAATTTGTCTATAAATAAATTCGTTAAATTCATCGGATACTTAGACTTACCCATCATGCCCCATGTTACAAGGGTTTCATTTTTCGGAAATGGGTTGTGTGGTAATGGGTAGATCCAGGCCCTCAAATGGTCGGACAAACCTTATTTCCAGATCAAGTCGTTCTCCTTCCCGAATGGATTTTATTTCCTGCTCACCCTCGCCGGCTTGCTTGTTACCGTGCCATGCAAATACAAAAACAACTGTGCCATCTGTTCCTCTGAAATCTTTTTTTAAGTTCGGATCCATCATAACCCATTTGTTATAGTTTTCCTGATTCTTAGGGATCTTGATGTAATCGAAAACTTCGTGTCGTGTTTTTTTTTATGATTATCTCACGTTCAGCTCGGCTCATATGAAAGAAGAACAACTCCGCTTTTAAATGTACGGGTACTAATTAGTGTCAGGTCTAATTGATGGCTGATGTTTTTAAATAATGATGTTCCCTTTCCGATTGCAACAGGATCAATCATTATTTGATAAGTGTCTATCAGGCCGGCGTCTGCAAACTGACTTACAATGCTTCCGCTTCCTAGAATAGTCATGTCTTTTCCGTCTGACTGTTTCAATTTCCTTACTTCATCAATGATATTCTTATTTATTACTCTTGTATTATTCCAATTTGCAGTTTTCAACGTTTTCGAAAAAACTATTTTTTCTGCTTTATTCATGCCTTTAGCAACAAGCGGAAAATTCTCATAAGCTATCGGTGAGGGCCAAAAGTTAGCCATCATCTCAAATGTTGTACGCCCAAACAGAAGTATATTTTCTGACTTGAGGTTTTCAGAAGAAAATTCAGCTTCTTCCTGGCCATGCTTATGCCAGCTTATATCTTCGTTCAAGCCTTTGTAATAGCCATCGAGGGTTATAAATTGAAAGCTCGTAAGGTTTCTCATTTTTTTTAGCGTTTGGTCGGTACACAAAATTACCTTCTTCCGGAGATTAGAAGAGGGTGTGATCCAGACATTTTACAGGGGTAATTGCGGCATGGTTTGGGACGTGATTTGGTCAATGAACATCAATAACAAACCAAAATATTAATTTATCAGCAATTAAATCTTATTTTCGCAAGCCGATTATTAAATCATTTAATCCGTATCAACATGAATTTGAAAAAGTCTATAAAACTGAGCTTACTTTTCTTAACAGCCTTATCACTGCTTGTGTCTTCCTGTAGTCCGCTTCTATCTCAAAAGGCCGATTATGCTAAAACAAGAAAACTTTTATTACGTGATGAAGGATTATCTCAATTAAGTTATGTTGACATCTCGAATTCTGAAAAAAACTGGTATGTGCCTGTTCCAGCGGGTCGTGATATTCAGCTGGTAGGGCAGGGGAGAGTTTTAATTGGAACAGGAAACGGATATGAAGAACGTGAAATTTCGAATGGAACTAAAGTGTTCGAAATTACATCATTCCCCGGAACACAAACCGCCCGGCGCTTACGCAATGGCAATACACTTTTAGCGGGAGCTAACTGGCAAAATAAGCAGGGAATTGCCCTGGTAGAAATTAATCAGAGGGGCGACGTTCTGCGTACAGTAGTTTACCCTGGTTTTTCATACGTTCGTTGCATTCGCGAAACAGTGAAAGGCACTTTTATGGTTACAGCCGATACGCTGGTTTTTGAAGGCGATGCTGATGGAAATATTATCTGGAAAGCGGAAGTTGCCGGTCCGCCGGCAAAGCCACACGTTTGGCAGGCTTTACGTTTAGGTAACGGTCAAACCATTGCGAGTACCGGTTATGCAAAGAATTTCCAGGTGTATGATTCGGCAGGGAAACTGGTTAAAACTATTACTGGCCCTGCAGACGTAAACCCCAATTTTTATGCAGGATTTCAAATTTTATCAAATGGAAATTACGTAGTTGCAAATTGGCAGGGACACGGGCCGAAATTTGGGTCCAGCGGTACACAGGTTTTAGAATATAATCCTGCGGGTGAATTGGTTTGGTCATGGAAGCAATATGCTGAAAAGTTCTCTTCTTTACAGGGAATTATTGTACTGGATGGCTTGAATGTGAATAAGCTGCACGTAGAAAATGCCACCGGAGTATTAGAGCCTGTGAAGTAAATATCCTGAAAAAATTTATGAGCCCCTTCTCTTATGTTAAGGGGCTTATATTTTGTTAATTATTCATCAAAGGTGATCATCCTTTTATCCCTTCCGTAAATATCATCTCTAAAGTGAACGTTACCAGATTCATCCACCCAAGCGGTATAATAGGTGATGGAAACAGGCACTGGGTTGTTTAGATTTACATAGCGTTCTCTTCGGGAGTTCATGGCACTTTCGATTGCTTCATCGGTCCATTTCGGATCATCTTTTAATAAGTATTTAGCCAATTCGAATGGTTGACTCAAACGGATGCATCCGTGACTAAATGCCCTGGTTCTTTTTTCGAACAGAGATTTCACGGGTGTGTCATGAAAATATATATTGTATTTATTGGGGAAGAGAAACTTAACCTTTCCCAAAGCATTTTTCGGTCCCGGTAGTTGGCGGATGTCAGGCAAGCCGTTTTTCGTTCCAATAATTTCCATATTGTGAGTTCTTAAATATCTAGGATTTTTATTCATTGCCGGTAAAATCTCATTCCTCACTATACTTTCCGGAACGTTCCAATACGGACTAAAAACCACTTGTTCTAATTCATCGGTAAAAACTGCCGTCGGATTGCTTGTTTTACCAACAACAATGTCCATATTAAGTACTTCGCGGTTTCCTTCATATACATGAAGTTTATATTCCGGAATGTTTGCTACGATATGTGTTCCGGGGTTTTCTTCACCTTCTTTCAATATTCTTTTCATATTCATCCGCAGCTGGGATATCCTGGTTTCTAATGGTATATTCAATACATCCACAAGTTCTTTGTTGATGATTCCATTTTCTTCCAGACCATGGCGAAATTGAAATTTCTTTATCGCCGTTTCTGTTCTTTGATTAAATAATTCAGAATTATCATTTCCGCGAAAGTCTCCGAGAAGATCTAAGCGTTTTTTTATTTCTTTAATCACAGGTGCCCGGTCATTCAGTTTATAGATGGTTTTCGGGGCTAAAGTAATTTCGGGCCATGGTTCAGCAGATAACTTTTCGTAACGTTCTGCTGCTTTTTCAAGAAGGTGATATTGCTCCTTTATTGGGTCTTTTGATTGTAGATTGGTGCCAAAGGCCGGGTATGCATGGAGGTTATTTGCTGGTAAAATTGCTGCTGATGTAAATAGTATAAAGCTGAGAATGAAGTTTTTCATATTTTTCTTCGGACTAAGGTGAGTATATTATTTGTTGCAATTTTTAAGCCAATACAACAAAAGCGGTAAACTTTCACATTGAAAATAAGATCTTTTTTTTAATTTTTTTTCAGAATATTTGTGTAATATCAACGTTCATAGATCAAGAAGTCAATTATAACCAGATGCTTCTGATCAAAGAAAAGGGAAGATTATTGTAACTAAGTGCTCCACATTAAGTACAAGGGATATTTATTAACGTTTAACTCAAGGGACAGTGAAGGGGAATTTCAAGACCAAAAAAGTAAGGTTTCATAATCTTTATAATGCAATTATATTACTGATAGTACTATTCGGTGGCTTTGATAATCCTATCAATGAAAAGGAGATATTGAGCCAGCTCCAAACAATTAAAGACTATCAGCGGTCTACAGTATTGCTGAATAACCAGTTGCAGTCCATTCCTTTCAAAGATTTGGCGGGTCGTCAGATTGCGAGTATCAATACAGGAGTTTCAAACCCTGCCGAGTTCGACAAGATGTTACGGAATTATGATTCTATAAGCAGTTTTAATTTCGAAAACCTCTCTGCAAACGCACTTCTTGCCTTCACAACTCTTATTATTCAGGTAAATCCTGAAACCCTTTACAATCCCCGGGTATTTGATTTTATACAGGAGGCACAAAAAACCAAGGAAGTAATTATTGCCGGTTTTGGCAATACCGCGGCTTTACAACGTTTGGATGCTTTTAACATGCCTGTGATTTGGAATCCCGAACAATCGTCATACTCTGCGAGGTATACTGCACAGGTTATTTTCGGGGGAATTGCAGCTGAAGGTCGCCTGGCGCAAAATATTAGTCCGAAGTACCAGGCTGGTTCCGGATATTTTACACAAAAAACTCGTCTTAAATATTCTTTGCCTGAAGAGGTCGGAATTCAGTCTGCTAAACTTGCCCGGATTGATGATATTGTTGAAGAAGCAATCACCGCGCATGCTACTCCAAGTGCAGTTGTTTTGGTAGTGAAGGATGGAAACGTAATTTTTAATAAAGCATACGGCTCTCATACTTATGATGGAGCTAATCCAACCCAGGTAAATGATATTTATGACCTGGCTTCAGTAACGAAAGTTGCTGCTACTACAATGGCTACAATGAAGTTGTATGAGGAGGAAAAGATTAATCTGGACGCCGGTTTAGGTACTTATCTGGCCGACGCGAGAAATACCAATAAAAACGGTATCCCGGTAAGGGATGTATTGCTCCATCAGGCGGGCTTCGTGAATCTTGATTTCTGTAGCGACCTGCGTTCGGCAGATCATACTACAGATTCTTCATACTTTTATCCTGTTAAAGCAGCCGATCATTATTTCATTCGCAGAAATTATTATGAAGACGTAATGTGGCCTAAAATGCTTCGTACACCTTTGCCAACCAGAGGCAGATATGTTTATAGTGATATAAGCATGTATGTAATGAAGGAAGTTATCGAGCGCCAGGCTCATGAATCGCTTGATAAATTCGTGTTAGACGAATTCTATAAACCTCTGGGGATGCGCACTGCTGGATTTAATCCGCGCAGACGCTTTGACAAAGACCAGATTGTACCTACCGAAAGAGATACATATTTTCGTAAAACCTTATTACAGGGATATGTACATGATAGCGGTGCTTCCCTTGTGGATGGTGTTGCCGGACATGCCGGTTTATTCGCCAGTGCAAATGATTTAGCAATTTTAAACCAGATGTTATTAAACGGTGGAACATATGGTGGAGTGCAATACCTCAAACCGGAAACAGTGGAGCTGTTTACTTCCCGCCAATCAAATGTTAGTCGCCGAGGTTTGGGCTTCGATCGTGCTGAATCAGGTGGCGGTTATCCGTGCAGACTTGCATCATCGTCTACCTATGGTCATACTGGTTATACCGGAACCGCTGTATGGACTGATCCGAAAGAGAAATTAGTGTACATATTCTTATCAAACCGAGTATATCCATCAGCAAGCACTAAATTGAATTCTTTAAGGATTCGTCCGAGAATTCAGGATGCAATCTATGCTGCAATAGCTGAAGGTGACAGAGGCTTTGCCACTGCATCGAAATAAGCTTGCTTATTATTCTTGCTTTCGCTATTGATGTTTTCGACGTGGCTTCTGCCCAAACTATGCTTTTTTCAAGATAGAGCGCTTATCCACAGCTTGTTTTTAGGATTGATTTAATCTTATATCGGTTCTATCCTTTGGAAATTTGATTCCTGATAGGGGCGGCTTTCCGGAAACAATTTTCTTTCAATACCATTAAAACTATAAATTAGGTGAATGGTATCGACTCAAAAGAAAAGAAGAATAGTAGTAATTGGAGTAGGGGCAGTAGGATCAACAACCGCGTATACTTTGCTTTTGCGGAATAGGATGGACGAATTAGTGTTAATCGACGCTAATAAGGAAAAAGCCGTTGGAGATGCTTTGGATATGAATCACGGCTTGCCGTTTTTAAGTCGTACAAGAGTTTGGGCAGGAGATTATTCTGACTGTGCCGACGCTGACATTATCATCATAACAGCAGGTGCGGCACAAAAAACCGGCGAATCTCGAATCGATCTTTTAAAGCGCAATGTATCCATCTACGAAAGTATTACAGATGAAGTATTAAAGTATAATAAAGACGGGATTCTGCTGATTGCTTCTAACCCTGTAGATGTGATGAGCTATTTCACCTGGAAGAAATCCGGCTGGCCGGTGAACAGGGTAATAGGTTCGGGGACTTTATTAGACAGTGCCCGCTTTCGTTACCTTATCGGAAAGAAGCTGCATATCGATCCGCGAAGTGTACACGCACACATAGTAGGTGAACATGGCGATTCTGAACTCCCACTATGGAGTTTGGCCAATATAGCCGGAACAGACCTTACCCTATCTGATGAAGATAAAGAAGAGGTTTTCGGGAATACCAAGAATGCGGCCTATCAAATTATTAAAGCGAAAGGCGCTACTTATTATGCTATTGCTCTGGCCCTGGATAGAATTTGCACTGCAATTTTGGATAATGAGTCTGCGGTTCTGAATGTTTCCACCTTATTAACTAATTACCATGGTATTTCTGATGTATACCTCGGCGTACCGTGTATTGTAGATGAAAACGGTATAAGAGAGATTTTACCTTTAACGATTAATGATAAAGAGAAGGAATTGTTACAGGCGTCCGCCAGTAAATTGAAAGAGATAATCCGATCGATTACTTTATAGCACGATTAAAAAAAAAGCGGCTCGTTCATTCGCGAGCCGCATTTTCGTGTTTTTAGATTAACCTTCTTCTTTTTTCTTCAACAGATTTAGCTGCAAACTTATTTGAAAATTGCCGCTGGTATAACCATTCAGTGCAGCTGTAGAAGTGGTATAATTAGCTGTTACCGACCCAAGAGAATTGATAATTGCTCCAAGTCCGATAGTTGCACTTTGCGAGCTGTGATAAATTGCCATGACGCTTGCTGCTTTATTTGCCACAGTGAAGTTTGCTCCTACATCAAGTATATTATCAAAGCCGTCCACACCTCTGAAAGCAATTTTGGGTTCTACGCCAAAACCGTCTAAAGCTTCAGGGAAATAGAACTTATAACTAACTGCTGAAAAAAAGGCAGAACGGTCGGTGGATGCATTCAGTTCTTCTTTTTGAAGAAATCCTTTCAGATTTGGGATCGCCCCCTGGATAGTAAGTTTTTCAGTGGTATAAGCCACACCAAAATCACCATCAACGTAAGTGTCGCGTTGATTGAATTTACTTACAGAAATATCATTCTGATCACCATTAATATTTTCATTCATCACACGATCATCCATAAAACCTAAGGAAATACCGAAGCGGAGCTTTTGGTTTTCAGCGTTTAATGGAAGATGATAGGAGTAGGTAGCCATTACACGTGTGCGTTTTATTAAGCCTGCTTCATCGTTATGGACATTTAATCCAAGACCGACTTTTTTTCCCGTTCCGTAATCGGCGGTAAAGGATTGTGTTTTAGGTGCCCCGGGCATAGCCGACCATTGTTTTCGATATCCCATATTCAGGTTCAAACCCTGATTTATTCCGGCCATAGCAGGATTGCCTAAATATTGATTTTGAAAATAAATCCCGGCAAGGGGATTTAGTTGCGCCTTTACTTCTATGTGTGCAAACGATGCAATCAGCAGCAGGACAGCTCCTCCTGCTTTTCTGAGCATTGATTTTTTATATTTTAATATATTCATCTTTGTTTATTTGATTTGCTATTTATTCCCATAAGCTCCAACTGGCAACTCTAAACCCCTCTCTAATCTTTAACTATAGAAATAAATCCTTTTTTCTTCTCTATTCCCGGTCCGAAGTCAACTATGTAATAATAGGTGTCTTCTGCTAGCGGAGAGCCATTTAAAGTACCATCCCATTGGTCGGTATAATTATTCTGACTGTACAACAGCCGCCCTGCACGGTCAAAGATCTTTACCACATTTTTAGGATACATATCAAGATTTTTGATTACCAGTTTATCGTTTACTCCATCCCCGTTAGGAGAAAGAATATTCGTCCCGACTACCACTGCATAATCAGCATTTACCGTGATGGTAATCTGCTGTTGTGTTGAACAGTTATTGGCATTCGTAGCGGTAACTACGAATGTGGTAGTTTCTTCCGGACGAACAGTAAGATTTGCCGTATTCTGTCCGGAGATGATTCCGTTTGCATTTGCCCATTGATAGGTTATTCCATTGTTTGCAACCGTGACATCTGCTTTGAGCACAGCGATTTCGCCCTTTGAAATTGTTGTACCGATGTTTGAAGTAATGTCGATGGCTGGTAATTGGTTAACAGTTAGCGTAAAGCTTTTTAAAATGACGTTGGTTCCTCCGTTAGCTGTTCCGCCGTTATCCATAACCATGACATTTATCACGGCAGAGCCAAAGGAGCCACTGCTGATTTTGTAATTAACAGAAGCGTTACCCGGACTTGACTGCGTAATTTCAAGACTTTCAAATAAAGCACTATTGGTAGAACTAACCGAAAGTGTTGTTGATTGACCGATTTCCGGACCTGCTGATATGCCACCGAGGTTAACCGTTTGTACCGCGGGAGTATAGCAGATTATCCGGTTAGCTATGTCATTCAATGTAGGCTGTTCATTCACATCATTGATGCTGATGATAAGCTCTTTATCTAAGGAAAGGTTATGCTGAGTAGTTGAACGTACACGGATTGAATAGCTTGCTTTCTGTTCGAAATTGAGGGCCGCAGCTGTTTTGATTTGGTTGCCGGAAATGCTAAATAAACTATTATCAGTATCGCCGTTGCCACTCACCAGACTATATGTGAAGGTTGCCGAGGGATCATTTGATGTAGAACTTAGGTTTCCGGCGAGTGTGCCGGCTAACTGATTCTCATAAACCGTTGTTGCTGCGAGGCTTATACTTGTTGGTGCTCCGGGGACAATTGTTAATGTTCCGGCCACATAATGGAAATTATAGTTTGCAGCAAGGCCACCGGTGACTGTAATCGGATAAGTGCCAAGTGCGGATAGGATAGTAGCAGTTGTGTTTGCTGTAGGGAGTGTAGTTAAAACTGAGGAGTTTTCTCCTGTGATAAAGCCGCTATAGCTTACTGTCAGAGCAGGATTCGCTGTATTCTGGAACTTGGTTTTATCGTCAGCTATTGCAGTCAGAGTTTTGCTTGTAATGTTTCCTGTTGTGGCCGCTGTTATGGTAGTAAGATTATAATTGCTTTTATCGAGGCCACTTGTTATAAAAGAACTCGCAGTAAGTGCTTTGCTGTTTCCTGCATTTTTATCAGCATAAGCAGCGGTTCCGTCAACTGTTACCACATCACCCGCTTCAATTCCTGCGAGCGAATAATTTCCACTTGTTAAGAAGGCAGAAGTTGTTCCATCGTAAACTTTGGTAATTAAGGGTGTTGCATTAAGCGACAGAGTGATATTTTTAGCCGTTATCTCGCCGGTTGTAGTTGCCGATGCTGTTGTCAGGTTATAGTTATTTTTATCTGCACCTGCCAGAATAAACGTGTTTCCTGTTACTACTTTCCCAGATCCGACGTTCTTATCCGCGTAGGATGCAGTACCGCTTACCGAGATTATATCTCCAGTTTCAATGCCTGAAAGGGCGTAATTGCCGGCTGATAGACTTGCAGTTGTAGATGCATTGTAAACTTTGGTGATAAGCGGGCTTGCATTTAAACTTAGACTGATATTCTTGGCTGTAATTGAGCCGCTAGTTGTTGAGGTGCTAGTTGTCAGGTGATAATTATCTTTTTGCGCACCTGCCAGAACAAAAGTATTCACCGTTACTGTTTTGTTGGTCCCAACATTTTTATCCGCGTAAGCCGCCGTACCGCTAACAGTAACTTCATCGCCTGTTTCGATTCCGGTCAATGTATAATTTGCTGTCGCAAGATTGGCGCTTGCTGATGCATTATAGGTCTTTGTAATCAAGGGATTCGCGTTCAGACTTAAGGCTATATCTTTTGCTGTGATGTTGCCTGTTGTAGTGGCCGATGAAGTAGTTAATAAATAATTATCCTTTTGAGCACCTGCAAGTACAAAGCTCATGGCCGTAACCGTTTTTCCGGTTCCTGCGTTTTTACTGTCGTATGCAGATGAACCGCTTACAGTAACTACATCGCCTGCTTCTATCCCTGACAAGGTGTAATTGCCCGCCGACAATGCAGCAGCATCCGACCCGTCGTATGTTTTAGTAATGAGTGGGCTTGCATTTAACGATACTGAGATCGATTTCGCTGTAATTTCGCCGATAGCCGCGCTTGCTGTAGTGGCGATTAGGGTATAATTAGAAGCATCAGTACCCGAAATTGATAATCCATTTACTGTAACTGTTTTACCTGTTCCGACAATTTTGCTGTCAAAGGTTCCTGATGCAGGATTATTCAAGTTTACTGTTTCAGCTCCGACTATGCCTGACAGGCTGTAATTTGTAGCGCTTAAGGTCGCCGCTGTGGTTCCGTTATATGCTCTTGAAACTGATCCCGTTAAGGAGGCAGTTAACGATTTTGTTGTTATTTCGCCAATTGCCGCACTGACGGTACTTGTGCTTAAGCTATAATTTGCCACATCATCACCCGAAAGGGAAAGACCACTTACAGAAATGGTTTTAGCTGAGCCTTTGTCCTTGGTGTCAAAGGTTCCGGATGTTGGGTTGTTTAAAGTCACTGTTTCTCCGGAAACAACCCCCGGCAAGCTATAGTTGGAAGATCCTAGAGTTGCGGCGGTGCTTCCATCGTATGTTTTAGTTACAGAGCCGGTTAATGCTGCAGTTAAACTTTTAGCTGTGATTTCGCCGATAGCTGCGCTGGCAGTAGTTGCACTTAAGTTGTAATTAGCTGCATCTGTACCGGAAATAGATAATCCGTTTACCGAAACTGTCTTGCTAGCACCTTTATTTTTATTGTCAAAGGATCCTGAACTTGGATTATTTAGACTTACAGTCTCGCCGCTTACCACACCTGCTAAACTGTAATTAGTCGATGCAAGAGTCGCGGATGTTGTGCCGTCGTAAGTTTTCGAAACGCTTCCTGTTAAAGCGGCAGTAAGCGTTTTGGCTGTAATTTCTCCGATTGTTCCACTCGCGGTAGTTGCGCTCAGACTATAGTTGGCTGCATCAGTACCTGAAATAGATAAGCCGCTGACAGAAACATTTTTTGCTGTTCCTTTGTCTTTGGTGTCGAATGTTCCTGATGTTGGATTGTTTAATATTACTGTTTCGCCTGAAACAAGACCCGGCAAGCTGTAATTAGCGGATGTAAGGCTTGCCGTTAGTGATCCATCGTATGTTTTACTTACCGAGCCGGTTAATGCAACAGTTAAGCTTTTAGGAGTAATTTCTCCGATAGTTGCACTGGCAGTTGATGCAGAAAGTGCGTAATTGCCTGCATCTGCACCTGAAATGGATAAATTACTTACAGATACTGTCTTTCCCGTTCCTTTATTCTTTGTATCAAATGTTCCGGATGTGGGATTGTTTAATGTTACCGTATCGCCGGAAACAACACCAGGCAGACTGTAGTTAGCAGATGTAAGGCTAGCAGACATTGTGCCGTCGTAGATTTTAGAGACGGTACCTGTTAAGGCTGCCGTTAACGCTTTTTTATTGACAGTTAAGGTCTGAGTGACGTTTGCTGCCGCAGTATAAGCTGCATTTCCGGCCTGTGAAGCGGTAATAGTAACAGTTCCTGCTCCGATGATGTGGATCTTTCCTGAAGCAATAGTTGCCACAGCCGTATTATCCGAAGAATAACTAACCGTTAAGCCTGAACTTGCTGTAGCTCCCGGATCTATATCAGAATCACCATAGCTAGAAGTACTGAGCGCACTAAAAGTAATGGTTTGAGGACCTTTTGGAATGGATGATGCATCGGTTGTAACAGCACTTACATTTCCGGCATTGTCTACAGAAGATACACGGTAATAATAAGTAGTTCCGTTGGTTAATGCGGTATCCGTATAGTTTGTATTTGGCGCAGCCACCGTATGGATCAATGTTGTGGGATTAGCCGTAGTGCCCCCATAGATTTTATAGGATTTTAGATCGGTTTCGGTATTTGCAGTCCAGCTTAGTGCGACTTGCGTATCACCACTAGTGGCGGTTAAACCACCTGGCGTAGCTGTTGCGGTGCGATCAAATGTAACCGAGCTGCTATTAGTAGTGGCGGTTACAGTAGTTCCGTTATTCCCGGCCGCGTCTGCGAAGTTTACACTGAAAGCAACAGCACCTTCAGAATCTGTACCCGTCATGGTGTAAGTTGCTGTATAGCTGCTGCCTGATCCACTCACAGATGCTGAATGCCCGGCGATTGTAACTGTTGGCGATGTAATTGTTTCGCTTGCTGCGAGTGTAAGAGTTAGCACATCGCCGGTTTTGGCAAGATTGTCTGTAGCATTGTTTGATGCGATGTCCACGGTACTAAGTGTGGGTGCCACTGCATCGACTAATACAGCCGCGGTTGAGCCAAGGTTGTTAAGTGTAAGAGATAAATCATTGCCTGCTAAGTCCTTTAACGTTCCACCGTTTAGTGAAAGTGATGCGGCCAGGGTGATACCATTTTCATCCAGGTTGCCGCTGGCTATGGTGTATCGGAAAACTAATGCAGAAGCACCCGACCCGGAAATATAATCTGCCTTCACGGAGCCTCCGGTATTTAGTGTTAGTCCTAAATAAGGTGTACCCAGGGTGGTGTTTACGGTAATATTTTCATTCAGGTTAACTGTAAAATCCAGATTTTGACCCGTCTTGTATGTTCCGTTTGCCGGCACCGTAACAGATGAAACGGTAGGCGCGACAGCGTCTATTACAATCGCTTTGTTATTGCCAAGGGAGTTGGCAGCTCCCGGTGATGCAAGCGTTAATGCTGCGTTGTTGCCGGCGGCATCTTGGATAGTGCCGCTATTTAAAGCTAACGCGCCAGTACCGGCATAATCCAGATCGCTACTGATATCGCCTGCCTGAACAGTGTAGTTAAATGTAAGAGAGCTAGAGTTGCTGCCGCTCGTATAGTTTACCACCCGATCCGTTGTTCCTGTTTCAAGTGTCAGTTGCGGAGTACCTGTAACAGTTACTGCTTCACTGAAATTTACCTGCAAACTGATGACATCGCCCTCTTTGTAAGTGCCATTGTTTGTTGAGGACAATACTCCGGAAACAGTTGGTATAACGGCATCAATAACAATGTTTTTATTTGCACCAAGGGATCCTGCCGCTCCGGGAGAGGCCAGAGTTAAAGTGCCAGTATTTCCCGCTGCATCCTTGATTGTTCCGCTATTTAAAGCTAATGAACTGGTACCGGTGTAATCCAAATCGCTACTGATATCGCCGGCTTGAACAGTATAACTGAATAGGAGGGTACTGGTTCCACTACCGCTGGCATAGTTGATTGTCCGGTCGGTAGTTCCTGTTTCCAGTGTCAATTGTGGAGTACCTGTAACTGTAACCACTTCACTGAAATTTACCTGCAGAGTGATCACATTGCCCGCTTTGTAAATTCCGTCGGCCGTTGAGGACGATACTCCGGACAAAGTTGGTGCAACTGCATCAATAACAATGTTTTTATTTGCACCAAGAGAACCTGCCCCTCCGGGAGAGGCTAAAGTTAACGTAGCCGTATTGCCCGCCGCATCCTGGATTGTTCCGCTGTTTAACGCTAATGAACTGGTACCGGTGTAATCCAAATCGCTGCTGAGATCGCCTGATTGAACAGTGTAGCTAAATGTCAGGGTGCTGGTGCCGCTGCCGCTAGCATAGTTGACTACCCGATCCGTTGTTCCGGTTTCCAGTGTCAGTTGCGGAGTGCCTGTAACGGTTACCGCCTCGCTGAAATTTACCTGAATACTGATCGTGGTTCCGGCTTGGTAAGTGCCGTTGGCGGTACTGGAACTTAGAGAAGTAACAGCCGGAGTCACTCCGTCGATAACTATTGCCTTGTTGCTAGCAAGCGATCCGGTTGTGCCGGGCGATGGCAGGGTGAGCACTGCGTCATTGCCGGCCGCATCGCGGATAGTGCCACTGTTTAAGGCTAGTGCGCCAGTGTTGGTGTAATCCAAATCACTGCTAATGTCGCCTGATTGAACTGTGTAGCTAAATGTGAGAGTGCTGGTTCCGCTACCGCTGGCATAGTTGACAACTTGATCCGTTGTTCCTGTTTCCAGGGTCAATTGCGGCGTACCTGTAACAGTAACCGCCTCGTCGAAGTTAACCTGAATGCTTACCACATCACCGGCTTTGTAACTTCCATTTGCTGTCGATGAGTTAACCGAAGCAATAGTTGGAGACTGGATGTCGGAAACAACCGTCAGGTTCACCGTCTGAGTGTTTGATGAATTATTAGTTCCATCGTTTACCTTAAAGATGAAACTGTCTGCACCGGTGAAGTTTGCATTTGGTTGATAAATTAATCTTCTGGGATTTCCGCCATTATCGCTAAGGCTTGTAGAAATTGCGGTGATTTCCGCTCCTTTAGTATACCCGTTATTTGTTTGATAGATTTTTCCATTGGCAGGGAGACTTGTAATTACGGCTGAGGCTGAGGTTTGATCGTCGATATCGCTGCCGCCCAAACGAAGTGACAGATAGGAATTGTCGACAGTTGCCGCATACGATGTGTTTCCAGTAATATACTCGTCGCCGTCAGAATTCAGAAGAGTTCCGGTATTGCTGTTCGCACTTCTGTCATCCAGAGATGTTCCGCTTCCTTCTTCAAAGTTCCAGTAGCCCACCAGGCCCGTTTCTGTGCCAGATAATGGGGTATACATGTATTCTTTTAGTTGTGCCGCAGTTCGCGCGGTAGACCAGATACGAACATCGTCAAGACTGCCATCAAAATATTCTCCGAAATTTGGTTTAAATCCAATACCCAATGCCTCGGAAGTGGTTACAGTATAGTTTGTGGTGAATGAAGAAGAGGCATCCAAAATACCATCGATATAAAGCTTCATGCTTTTACCTGTAGCATCCATAACCGCTGCAATATGGTGCCAGTTGTTATCACTTACAGAAGAAACACTCGATATATCAGTGCTGGCTGGATAATTTCCCGCAGCGAAGGAAAGGTTGTTGTCATTGAACCTGAGAAATACCCCTGAACCTCCACTGGTTTGTTTCCCTATCATGGTGAAGAAGCCGGTTCCCGCAGGCCTTTTTACCCAAGCTTCCATTGTAAAACTTCCAGTGCCAAAATTTAAACTCGAATGATTTGCTACTTGAATTCCTTCGCTTCTGCTACGTTCAAAATTCATTGCTTTTCCCAAACCGGCAAGAGGTAAATTAACAGGGGGAGCAACTACAATGTTGTTAATAGTAGGGTAGCCATCGCCTGAATTGTAGGTAATACGCACTTCATCTACATTGTAGAAATCAGTACCTAAAACTACCGTAGAAATCGCATCGATGGAGTTAGCTACAAAAGTTGTTGAACCTATCTGAGCGCCATTTTTGTAGCCTATGACGTTAACTATACCTCCGGTCCAGCTCCAATCGTACCATTTAAACTGAGAAAGCTTGAATTCTGTAGCATCTGCACTTTTAATGGATATGCCTTTCCATGACCCTGATGGTGCATTAACGGTAGTTAATCCATTAAATCCTTGTGAATTTGCTAAATATGTGGCATCATACCATTCAATTGATCCTCCTAAAGCTGTACCGCTTGTATTACTAATATTGAATATTTGTATCACCTTTCCCGGGAAGTCATCGGACCCGCCTTCCCCGTCCTGAGCGATTCCATCCGCCCAATTAGACGCATCATTCGATGCGAAGTTGAGGGTTGTCTGCGCAATTAAGTTAGGTGAGAAAAAGAAGAATACGGTAGTAGTGAAAAAGCTGAGTAAAAGTTTCTTCATATAAGAGTTGTGATAGTGAATTTTATTTGAGTTCTGAATTTTACGATTTGTAATAACCGGAGTTACAGATCCTAGGAAATTATACCTATACCGATCCTAAAAATATCAGGGCCACTCCAGCATAAAGAATTCAAAAATGCTGTTTGACGCTGGATTAAGCTAATTAATTGGCGGGACAAATGTGGGACAAATATCCGCTGCGTTTAAGTGTAAAAAATATGTTACTATAAAACAATTAGCTGGTTGCTATTAATTTTTCTAACTCGCGATCTTCTAACTTGAGCTTCTTGCGTAGTCGCTGCCGTGCTTTACGAACTGCTTCTGTTGTTACCCCAAGCATATTAGCCATCTCTCGGTAGTTAAGTCTTAATTTCATTAGGGTGATCAGGCGGATGTCTGTCTCGGTTAGGTTACTGTTTGTCGACTTTATTCTATAAATATATCCCTGATGCACTTTATCAAAAAGCTTCCTGAACTCTATCCAATCATCTTCTGTAAGAATAATGGACTTTAGAAGCTTTTCTATATGTTCCGAGTGAATATCTTCTGCTTCTCGGCCTTTTACTTGTAGTTCAAGGTCTTTTAAATCACCCTTAAACTTTTCGATCAAACTATTTTTCTCTTTCAGGTTTTCGGTATAATTAAGCAATAGATTTTCGGCAGACTTTAGCTCATTCTCCACTTTTAACCGTTGTTGCTGTTCATAAGCTTTTTCGGTGGCCAATCTGTTTCGCTCCGCCTTATAGAAATTTATACGGTCGGCTAAAGCAAATGCCATTAGAACAGCTTCGGAAGCGGTGCCGATTTTAAGCGAATTACTAGTTAAGGTGTTGTATGTCAGCCAGCCCATGTCTTTACTTAAAAACACCAGAATACCGGCTATGAGTATCGTCCATCCCGCAAGGAAGTAGCGGGCGGGCGTATACCCTTTTCGGTAGATCATAATCCCCATCAAAAGGAAATAAAAAGCAGCAATGAATGCTGTTATCTGGCTTATCGATAAAGCCAGGAATTTATATCCTGCCAGGCTGACGACACAACTGCCTGCCCAAGTTATCATGAATATCCATAGTCCTTTTAATAACATCGGACCATTTTGCCGCAGACGTAAAAAGGCCGAAACAAAAAAGGCAGCAAAAAACATAGGAACCGAAGCCAATATTGCAGGATGGTCATTGAGCTGAGAATATTTAGGCCACAAATAGGCGTAAGTTATGCCATCAAAGTGCATTAATAGTAAGCCTGAAAAGAAAATGTAAGCCGAATAAAATAGGTACGATCTGTCTCTGATCATTAACCAGAGAAAAAGGTTATAAATAACAACTACGGCTATTAAGCCATAAAATATGCCAGCGGCAAAAAAACTCTCGTTACCATTTACAAACAGTTCGTCGGAGGTCCTGACATATACCGGAAATTGACGAGGTAGCCGGATATTAAAGCGTAGGTAGATAGTCGTCGGCTGCCGACTGCCTCGAATTCTAAAGAAGATGTTGTTTGATAAAATATCGCGATTTTTAAAAGGTATTTTATCTCCGGCTAGCTTCGAGATTATACTCGTCCCGAATTTTTGGTAAAAAAGTATT
This sequence comes from uncultured Pedobacter sp., assembly GCA_965650335.1. Classification (GTDB taxonomy): domain Bacteria; phylum Bacteroidota; class Bacteroidia; order Sphingobacteriales; family Sphingobacteriaceae; genus Paradesertivirga. The sequence continues at coordinate 52,623 of CBFGOI010000007.1, forward strand.
GTGTCTGTCGTGGGATTTCGGATGTCCAGCCACAAATCCTCGCCTGTATTGTTTTTAAGGGTAAGTTTAGACCATATATACGTCGCTTTGTTTGCAAAAACCGGAATCTCTTCTCTAGCTTGCCGAAATTTGCCATGCTTTGCCACAAGCTCAGCAAACGTGAAAGTTCCTGAACTGTCTTCTAGAATGCTGAGATGTTTTCCGACGGATACGGCTTTATAACCGGGTTCAATAATTAGCGTGTCTGCAGAGTAGCCATCACTTGTTAAAGTAAACAGAGAACAAAATAACAGCAGTTTTTTAACCATTTATTTAAAGGACCGTTGCGTAGCAAAATTAATAAAAGGAAAGAAATTTGGTTCACCATTCTATACGATGGATTCCGAGATGGTTTGGTTCAAAGCTTTTTTGGGGAAAGAGATCGTTTATTGATAGGCGGAATTCTTTCATCTTTCTATTGAAACCCCACGCTGTATTCATTCGTATAGCACATTCTAAAACCATGGTAAATAAACCTTATAGGATTGTATTGCTTTACTTATTAATCAGCTTGATCTGGATAACATTAAGTGATCATATGGTTCAAGTCTTGGTTTCCATTACGGGTATTCAGCCTGTCATGTTGCAAACATTCAAGGGAACATTTTTTGTGCTTGTAACGGCATGGTTGCTCTACCTGGCTATCCGAAAGCATCATAGAGTATTCTTGGATTTCGGAGAGCAGTATAAAAGTTTGTTCCATTCAAATCCTAATCCCTTCTGGATATATGATCATAAAACATTAAGGTTTCTCGAGGTGAATCAGGCTGCTATTCGGACATACGGTTATACGCAGGAGGAGTTTCAGGACATGACTGTTCTGGATATTCGTCCCGAAGAAGATCGTCAGCGGGTAAAGGATTTTGTTGCCCAGGTCTCGGATAAATGCTTCACTTCTGGAAAGGGGACACTTATTAAGAAGAATGGGAAAATGCTTACCGTTTCCATATTGGCGCATAAAGTAAGATTTAATAAGCGCGACTGTGTTATGGTCCTGGCTCAGGATGTAACTGTAAGAATTCAACAGGAAGCAAAGCTTAAGTTGCTATACAAGGTGGAAAAAGAACTTAGGGAAGAGTTGGAGAAAAATATGGCCCTGGTAAAGCAGTCGTCGGATTCAAATCAAAGACTGGCAGAGGTGGTTGACCGGATTAATAATATGGTTGTAATAACAGATCCAACAGGAACTATTATTTGGGTAAATCAGGCCTTTTTAAACTTTACCGGGTATAACTTTAATGAAGTGAAGGGAAGAGATTGCAGTTTTTTGCATGGCCCCAACACTGACTCTGAAGTGCAGACTAGAATGTTGGAATCCATGCCAAATAATAATTTCTCAAGCTTTGAAATTGTAAATTATACAAAATCTGGTATGGAATATTGGGTTGAATTGAATATTTCTGCTATTTATAATAATGAAAATGAAGTAGTCCGGTATATCACCATACAGAATATCATATCTGAAAGAAAATTGAGGGAGGCAAAGATCAGGGAGCAGAACGAAATTTTAAGAAAGCACTCCTGGACAAATTCTCATGCTATTAGAAAACCTTTGGCTTCAATTCTTAGTCTATTGATTTTGAGCAAAGAAATGACAGAAACAGCGGAGATTAGAGAAATGCATTCTCTTATTGAAACCTGCGCTGAGGAATTAGATGACATAATCAAGAGTATTGGCAAGGAGATTAATGATTTTGAGAAGGAAGCATTTTTATGATTCTTTTGCCAACTTTGCTTATGTGACACATTCTAAAGACCAGTGATAGGAACAGAAAAGCTTGCTATTCGAATCTAATTCCCTTGAGAACTTAATCGAGTGCTCTTATTTTAGCAGCCAGAAAACTAACCAATAAGCCACAGCAACCGATTAACGCATATGAGTAGCGCAGATTAAATAAGGCTGAAATATACCCTATTAAAGGCGGTCCCATTAAAAAACCCAGATAACTTACACTCGAAACCATAGCGATCGCCATTCCGGGTGATACTTTTTTATTTTTTCCTGCAACGCTGTAAACAGTAGGCACAATGCTTGATACACCCAATCCAACCAGCATAAATCCTATAGTGGCCGGAATAATAAAAGGGAATAAAACTGATGTAAACATGCCTGTAAATATGATGATCCCACTAAATTGAATAGAACGTTTCCGGCCCAGTTTTAAAATTAGCGAGTCGCCCAAAAATCTTCCCAAAGCCATCATTACCATAAAAGACGCATAGCCTAAGACCACGAGTGATGCTGGTGCTTTTACTATTTGCTTGAAATATACTCCGCTCCAGTCGAACATGGCACCTTCAGTCGCCATGCTGCAAAAACCGATGATGCCCAATTGCAATAAAACACCTTCGGGTTTGATAAAAAAGGCAGACTTGGTACCGGCGCCCGTACCTTTGCCGGGAACTAAATATTTGTGGTTTAACAGAACATTAGACCAAATTAAAACAGCTGTGACCCAAAAATGCAGATAAGGTGGAACATTGAGGTTCATCATTAAAAGGCCCATCAACGCTCCAGCGAAACCGGCAATGCTCCATGCCCCATGAAAGGAGGTCATGATGGGTTTGGTGAAAAGCTTTTCAGCCTCTACACCCTGGGTATTTACAGCGATGTTGCACATGTTGCCCACCACGCCAAACAAAAATAAAAAGACTGCCAAATGCCACGGAGCTGTTGCTAATCCAAGGTTTGTTAAAGCTAACACGTATAACGGAGCAGTAATGGTAAGTATAATGTGACTTCCAAAACGGGTAACCAGTCTGCCCGAAATAGGCATCGTAAACAGCTGTCCCAAAGGTAAAGCCAATAATATACTTCCTAACAGCGCGTCCGACAGACCGAGGTTTTGTTTTATGTCTGGAATACGACTTGCCCATGAGGCAAAACTGATACCCTGGCCAAAATAAAATAATGAAACTGCCAGGCGAATTCGATTTGGACTAATCGCTGAAATGCTTGAACTGACATCAGGTGAAGTTTTAGAGAAGGGTGGTGTACTATTAATTTCCAAGATACGCGCAAAATTGAACGGCGCAAAGTTCTTCAAATTCGATTTAAGAAATTTAAGTAGATTGTTTTTTTACTGTGCGCTGTTAAACGGAGGACACTCGCCGTTGAAGCCTTGTTTTTATGGTAAGGAAAATCGCTTAAAGAACTCCCATATGACATAATTATTTTCGAAGGCTTTCGAAGGAGGATCGGTATTTAATCCAGGGCCCTGAGTGCCTCCTGGCCATGAATGCCCTCCATCGTTTGTAAGATAAAGCATAACCTCCATGTTGGTGTTGCCGCAGCCAGTCCATTGATACACAGAGTAAAGAGGTTTCGATACGATTAATTGTTTACCTCCGTTGCAAGCAGCTCGCTGTGCAATCGCGTTTAAACAAGAATCCACCGGCTTGTTGTATAAACCGCTAAAAAGAGCATTAATAGATGGTCCACCGGTGTATTTAGCATTTTGATCCAGTAAAGAATTAATGTGAAGAACGGGGACATTTCTTACTGGCCGGTATGGCTCCTTCATCTGGAAAGCGCCAGCATTCGGCGCAATAGCCGTAAGTTTAAGCGAAAGTTCGTTAGCTAATTTATAACACATCATGGCTCCGTTTGAGTGACCTGTTGCATAGACTCTCTTATTGTCTATTCTGTATCTGGCAACGAGAGTATCTATTAGCCTGGATATAAAACCGACATCGTCCACATTTAAAAGTGCATTGGCCCCGCAGCAATCTCCTGCATTCCATGTTTTTACCCCCGATGGATTCACCGCGCCTTCCGGGTATACAATTACAATGTCGGAGGAGTCGGCTTTTGTATTTAAGCCCGAAATAGTTTTCATGTGTTCAGCATTTCCGCCTCCGCCATGCAAAGCCAGAATTAGTGGATACTGTTGATTCTTATTTAAATAAAATGATTTTGGAAGATGTATAGAGAATGTTCGGATTTTATTGCCATGTACAAATGAAGCGTCTATATCGAAAACTTCAGGTTTGTCATTCTTCTTTTTGCACGAACAGAATAGCAGTACTAAAGCTGTAAAAAAGAGGGATATTCTCATGTCAGGACTTTTTTTCTCTGACTAAAGTAAATAAATAAGGTTTAACAGAGGAGAATGAAAGGCCAATGAAATAGAAATAATTGTTCCGAACAATTAACTTTTGAATGAGTTAATTAACCAGCAAAACATTGAATGCAAATGAAACAAAATGATATCCAAAAAGCATTTTTATTATTTATCGTTTGTTTGAGTGCAGTCAGTTGTAAGGTGAAAGTAAATGGAGAATTTCCAAAATATACAGATTATGAAATGCCATCACCGGCTCCGGCAGCGCCGGGAGAGCCGTTTGCTCCTGAAATGGCTGGAAGCGCGAAAGAAAATACACCTGCCTGTGCAGAGTGGACACAGACGGCAGGTCCAGACGAGTCGTTGATTCTTACGGGCGAAAACTTCACATCTTATAAACGTGCGGATGAAGGAAAAGACTCACGTTTTAAAATAGTTAGTTCGGGGGGAATAGTAAAAGATGCCAGCATACAACGCTTAGAAAGAAATAAGGCTGTTATTACAATTGATAAAGAGATTCCTGAATGGTCCATGTACCTGATCTGGCCGGGAAATAAGGAAGGGTATGGAAAGCCCATCGCGGTGAATAAAACCGATGCATGGTGGCTCGGACCGGCCAGAGCCACCAGGGGAAGCACTATTTCTGTATATGGTCGCAACCTTTCTCATTTTAACGATTCGGTTTCATCCAATGTTTATATTAAACCTGCCCGGGGTAAGGGGATTTGGGCGAAAGTAACCAAAGTAAATCCCTACAAAGTTGATTTTATTGTGCCCTACGAGCTGTCGACGGGGGAATATGAAGTATGGACGCATAATGGTCATGGAGCTAAATATGGTTGGAGCGGACCTTTAAAGCTCGATATTACACCTCCAACGCAATGGATTGAGAATAACTTCAACGTTAAAGATTATGGCGCTTTGGGCGATGGACAGGCGGATGATACAGATGCTATTTACAGGACTTTGGCTGCTGCCGCAAAATCAACAGGTTCCACGGTTTATTTTCCTCGTGGAACGTATATGATAAGCAGAATGCTTAATCCCGCTGATAATACCCGGTGGAAGGGAGACGGCCAGAATCAAACGTTCATTAAATGTAATTCGAGTTTTAATGCAAAGTCCGACGCGATGATTTACGGAGCTGTAAATACCTTCCAAATCAGCGATCTGGCGTTTGATACCAATAACAATTACAGGGCAATTCAGCCATCACCGTTTTTTTTGCGTGGGAGTTCGAATGTGAGGTTGCACAATGTGACGTTTTCTTTTCAAAATTATAATGTGTTGCAACTCGACAATACGAAAGAAGTATTTGTTTCCAATTGTAAGATGATAGGGAAAATATCTTTCCTGGGAAATGCTTCGCAATTGTTTATCGATAGTTGTGACTTTTATCTAACGAATGATACAGAAAACGCCCTTCATTCGTGGGGAGGGAATGGAATCAGTCTTACCAATTCAACATGCCGCGATTACGATAATAAGGATATAAACAATGGTGCCGGTTGGGGAAAAGGACGTTTTTTCCATGCAGCTGGCAATGCTGGCAGTACGCGGCATACTTATTTAGGCAACAACAGAACATATGATCTGGCGGTAAGACCCGTTGGCACGGATCAAAATTCTGGTGAGCAGTTTTTGTGGGAGGGTTTCTCTGCAGAGTGGGCAGGTGCAGTAAGTTCATCTTCAGGATCGAAAACCAGCTTGCGGCAGTTTTCCAAAACCCTATCTCCCGGGATGTTTGTTGCCGTAATTATTAAGGGGAGGGGCATGGGGCAGTCTCGCTGGATTAGATCTGACAGAGGCACTGACATACTATTGGAGCGACCGTGGAATTTGCCGCCTGATAAAACGAGCATCATTGTTATCGGACACTTTGCTGATAAGATAGTTATGTACAAAAACTCCATAGACGGAAAGGCTGAAGCTGTGAAAAGGGCCTCTGAAAATGCCTCGTCCGGAATACAGCCCTATGGCGGAGTTTTAAATTTTATCGCTGACGGAAATATTATAACAGACGTTAGAGCAGGCATCTCGAATTGGTCTACACAGCATACCACAGGCATCGATCCAAACTATTTTAACCTGTTTGTAAAGAATACTATAAACAATAGCAGATGGGGTATTCTGAATGCTCTTTTGGAGTTAAAGAGAGCTGAAACCGGATTAATGGGAGCGGTTTATCGAAAAAATACAATCCATTCTGCACTCGAGTCCGGTATTGCCATTTGGCTGAGCCCTGTCAGCACACCGGTTATGGACAACTTTTTATACGAACATAATACTTTTTTGAATGTCTCCAGAGGGTTTTATTTGCGCAATAAGGCAGCTAATAATATTACGGATCAAACTTTTTATAAGAATAGCTTTAGCGCCGGCGCAAAGAACCCGGCGATTACTCTGACAAATAATAATAAGTTTCGGGGTAATACCTATATAGGATTCCCGCTTGCATATTCAGGAACACTATTCACAAACGCAATAGCAGCTCCGGTTCATGTCATTGAATTGCCCCCCGTCGGCAAAGGTACATTTAGTACTATGCCCTTTACACTTTGGAATTCTGGGGCCTTAAAATTGAATTTTAAACTTAAAACAGATGTGAAATGGCTCTATTTATCGGAAAGCGCGGGTAGTATATCTGATGAAAGAGCGAGTAATCGAATTCTTTTGCGAGCCGACCCCGCAGGATTGCCGGCCGGCGTACACAGGGCTCAACTGTCGGTAATTTCGGGTAATCAGATCAGGAAATACACCGTGTTATTTAATGTTGTTGATGAGTTAATAAAAAAAGTTAAAAAGGATTAAAGTTTCTTATTCATACCTATGCGGAATCGCATCAGCCCGTATTAACATGCTTTATAGCTGTTTGATAAGATAAAAAAAGAGGCGTTGCTAATTGACAATATGAGTTTTTTTATAGCCTATCAAACGGTCCATGTTCATTCCTGAAAATGTGTCTGAGATAAAATACACGCGTCTTGTGAAAATTACCTAGTTTTGTAGCAGGTGAGTGATCGGCTTTCTTTAAAGAAAGCTTTGATCTTAAAAGTTTGCGGATTCTTTATACCATAGTCTGGTATCCTTTCTTAAACGCAAATTAGAATTTATTTATTTTGACTGGTATTGATAATATATGGAACAGCCGATATCATTTTTCAATTGGTCGTTAAAAAAATTGCTGTCAACCGAAAGGGATGCTTTTGTAAAAGCGAAAATTAACATCTTATTTGTTGTACTCATATTTGCTTTAGGGAAGCTCTGTAGTGTTATTCCTGTCTTGGTGCAAAATCATCAGACACTTCATCTGCAAAGAGCTACTGTGATGCTGGTGCTATATCTGGTTCTGTTAAAACTCCTTCTGGCTAACAAAAATAATCTAAAAGTGGTGGCACATGCCATGGCATGCATTGGGTTAATAATTATCTGGACCAATGTATTTGTGTTTGCCAAAAACGTTAATCTTATAACACTCCAATTTGTTTTTATGCTCATTCTAAGCGCTTTCTATATATTAGACAAGGGCTTCGGGATTTTTTATTCATTCTTAAGCACAATTCCCATTGTTTTTTATTTTGTTTTTCCGAGGGCTTTTGCTATTGGCAACGAATCATCCCATGAATTAGCATCGCCGGGATATGAAATTATTGCGGTGTTAAATTTTATATCCATAATATATGCTCATTATCTGTTTCAGAAGGCCTTTGTAAATACTATTGCTGAAAAAGAAACTTTAAACAAACAATTACAACTGGCTGTGAAAGAGGCTAATCAGGCAGCCTCATCTAAGTCTGATTTCTTGTCTACCATGTCGCATGAATTGCGGACACCCCTGAACTCTGTGATAGGTATAAGTGAACTTTTATTAATTGATTCGCACAGCAAAGAACAGGAGGAAAATTTAGAGATTCTGAGGTTTTCTGCAGTCAATCTTCATTCGCTTATTAACGATATTCTCGATTTTAATAAGCTTGGCTCCGAAAAAGTCGAGCTCGAATCGATCTCTGTTAATTTGAATGACTTGATGAATGGCATGTGTGCGGGATTGCAGTTTCAGGCTAAACAAAAAGGAATTGATTTTATCTTGACTATTGATGAGATATTAAAAAATCAATATATCGTGAGCGACCCGACGCGTCTCACCCAGATTATTTATAACCTTGCTGGAAACGCGATTAAGTTTACTGAGAAGGGCACTGTAACTGTTACACTGCGGGTTGAGAGTTTAGAGGAGGAAAATTTAAACGTGCGGTTTTCTGTGATAGACACAGGAATAGGTATCAGTGCCGACAAGCAAGAAGCGATTTTTGAACCTTTTACCCAAGCTTCTTCAAGCATCACCCGCTCTTTTGGAGGTACAGGTTTAGGACTGGCAATTGTAAAGCGCTTGCTTTTTTTATTCAAAAGCAATATCGGTGTCCAAAGTACTGCCGGCTTTGGCTCGACCTTCTTTTTTGATATTGTCTTTAAACGGGATAAACAATCTTCGGGGATGGACTTGGAGAGTCAGGAAGCTGACTATGACCTGACAGGCTTAAAAATTTTAGTGGCTGAGGATAACCAGATGAATAGAGTGTTATTGGTCAAGGTTTTTAATAAATGGAATAATAAACCTGTATTTGCGCTCAATGGGCGCGAAGCTGTTGAAATGGTTAGCTCTGATACCTATGATGTTGTTTTGATGGATCTTCACATGCCGGTGTTAGATGGATATGAAGCTGCCAGGACCATCAGGACTATCGCAGATCCAGCCAAAGCTGAAGTACCGATTATTGCTCTAACGGCCTCGGTATCCGACAATCTTTATACTAAGATCAAAGAGGCCGGCATGGACGATTATATTTTGAAGCCATTCAAGTTAAAAGACCTGTATAGCAAATTGAAAGACATCTCCATAAAGGTGTGATCAATTTAAGTCGTGGTCAGAAATCTCATTTATAGAGCGTGTTGTTTTTAGCTGTTATCAGCTGTTTGTGCAGTGGCTGTGAATCAAATGTGAAATAAATTCAAAACTTCATCAAAACTTCATGTTCGCTCAGCATCTTTGAGTTCAATCAAACTAAAAAGAGCATGAAACGATTTTTTATTGTTGGAGCGTTGGCTATAGCGGTTGCTTTTACATCCTGCAAGGATGATAATTCAGCTTCTGCGACAAAATTCTCTGTTAAGATGACGGATGCACCAGGTGCATATCAGTCCTTATTATTGAATGTTAAAGAAATTCAGGTAATTACCTCTGATGGTACCACTACCATGCCAGTAGGCACCGAACCATTTGATATATTACATTTCAGAATGGGTAAGGATACTTTACTTGCTTCACAGGATATACCTGCAGGTCAGTTACAAGAAATTCGCCTGGTTTTAAATGAAACTGGAAATACGGTTACAATAAATAATGTAATATACGATTTAACCACACCAAGTGCGCAAAGCTCGGGTTTAAAATTAAAGGTAAATGCCGACCTAAGTGCCGGCAGTCAGTATACTTTATTGCTTGACTTTGATGCTGCAAAATCAATTGTAAAAACGGGTAACGGAAAATATATTTTAAAACCTGTAATCAGAGCTATACCTCAGGCAGTATCTGGCGCTATGAGAGGCGTTATTTCTCCAGCGACGGCAAGTCCAAAGATATATGCTATTACGGGCACTGACACGATTGGTACAGTTTCAGATTCAACCGGTAACTTCTATTTCCAAGGTTTAACAGCTGGAACTTATAAAGTTAACATTGTACCGGTAAGTCCTTATCAGGCTAAAAGTATTGAAAATGTTTCGGTAGTAAATGGCTCTACTAAAGATTTAGGAACTATCACCATAGTTCAATAATGATAAAACCTGCTGTTTTTTAAACAGCAGGTTTGTTTATAAATACAGTCCGTAAACAAGCGATAGCTTTTTACGGGCTTTTTTGTTGAAAAGGATTTTTGCTGGGTGTCAAATTCGTTTCGCTTGCTAAGCTCACATCCATCTGCAAGTTTAACACACAGGAAAGATTTCTGTGTGCTGTTGTTTAAATGCGAGAAATGTTGATGGAAATTAGTCGAAATGATTGTCTCTGTCTTTAACAGCTTTGATCTTCTAGCTCAAAAGGCTCAACAACGCATTTGCTGATAATTACTTTTTCATCAAGACCTTCTTGCATCATTGCGGCCATCGCGTTTCTTAGACTTAATGTCATATCCAGCAGCAGAGCTGTATTGGTGTCGGCATAAGGTCTTAAAAGCTCCAGACGCTTATCTAATTGAGATGTATGAATGGTTTCATAGTTTATCTCTGAGGATTTAAAGATCAAGTCGTCCAGAATATCAACCCGGTCTATGGTATGGCTTACTAATGTATCTGTATAGCTCGAAAACAAGTCATTATAATTATCCTTCCTGGAAATTCTGGCAAGATATTGCTCTAACATATCTTCAGCGCTTTTAAGTTCTATATTACTAATGCTGGCAAGCTGTTCGATTTTAATGGTTAATTCCGAAAATAAGTTGCCGAGTATTTGTACAGCTTTGTCTTTTGAATCGCTTAATAGTTCAGGTTTCAAAGTGTGTTCGTTTGCCGCATTAAAGTCGTTTTCTGCATTTTGTTCGGCGGCAAGCACAAGGCGATACCCTGTCGCCAAAGTTTCGTAACGCAGTTTGTTGAAAAAAAGCAGGTTGCTTTCAATGTGTTGGAGGTATTCAATACTTTTCATTTTGGCTTATTTTTGGTTTAATGTTGGTCTTTCCGCCCTTCATATGAGGGAGGGAGCGAAAGTTTCCAATATATAAAAAAGATAAAACATTCTAAATGATCTGGAGGTGTATTTCTTCGGAAACCTGATTGTATTGAAGATTTTACTTTAAGCTCAGTTCCAATCTCTAATTTATATCATTTCCGCAACTGATAGTAATCAGAAAGTATGTTTTTCGATTGACAGATATTTGTCCTTCAAATCTGCGTAATGAAAAGCGCTTGCTATGTTAGCAAGTGAATTTTAGCCTTTAAAAAATCAGAAATCACTTACCAATAAACGGGATATACCTATGAAAAACTCAAAGCTAATTTTACCATTAATTGCAACAGTCTTTATTGTTATCAGTTGCGAAAACAAAAAGTCAAAAACTGCATCTTCCGATTCAGCAGCTACCGATACAAGTTTTGAAAATTCGGGGATGATGGGTATGGATACCGCCCTGCATGGCTCGGGAATGGCAGGAATGATGAGATCCCGCCAGGGAATGATGGACGAGATGCATCAGATGAAAATGTCTGGCAATACCGACAATGACCTGGCAACGATGCTTATTCATCATCATCAAGGAGCTATAAATATGTCGGAACAGGAGTTGAAATCTGGCACAGACCAGGAATTAAAAGATCTGGCTAAGAAAATTAAGAACATGAATCAAAAGGAAATTGAGGATCTAAAAAGTATTGCAGAGAAATATAAATCAGCGGCAAAGAATTATAGTCCGAACGATAAAAGCCGCGGTTTGGGCATGGCGATGAATAAAAATATGATGTCGATGATGGAAATGCACACTACGGCCTCCAAAAGTGTCGATCATCAATTCGCAACTATGATGAAAATGCATCATCAGCATGGCATTCAAATGGGAGAGATGATTTTACAATATAGTAAAGATGAAACGTTTAAAACTATAGCGCGAAAGATGATTGATGACCAAAAGAACGATGTCGCGAAATTGCAGAAATGGCTGGATAAGCAAAAAGGATAAATGCTTGCTGGTCTTTTAATAATATTGCTTAAGCCAGGGAGTTTTCTCTGGCTTTTCTTTTTATAGGCTCTCGGGTGTTAGAATAGTTCAAATAGAATCGATCACAGTTTGAAGTTTTTTACTTACCTCAGTGGCAATGGGTTGTAATTTATCATTGCCTATAGCCGACATTGTTTCCATTGGGTTTATTGCCGTTACTTCCACTTTCCCCTCTTCATGTTCCTGAACCAATATATTACAGGGCAAAAGTACACCGATCTTATCTTCCTGTGCAATTGCTTTATAAGCTAGCGCTGGGTTGCAGGCGCCAAGGATTTTGTACTCCCGAAAATTTATGTTTAGCTTCTCTTTGAATTTCTCTTTAAGATCTATTTCCGACAGAACACCAAAACCTTCTTTGCTTAATGCTGCTTTTGTTTTTTCTACGGCCTCTTTATAAGATAAATTAACCTCTTTGCTGTAATTATAGTTCATGGCTTGTGAGATATTAATTGAATTGTTTTTGTCCGACACTGTTTTTTACCTGCTAACAGCTGCAAAAATGCATTCATGATCCAGGCAGCTATCTGAGTTTATTTTACAGAAAAGATGCTCTGAGGTATTTGGGTGCAAATCGCTGCCCGCCTATTTCTTTAAAGAGCGTGCCTCCATTTTCTGAACAATGGTAATGGCAGATACCACCCTGCAATCCATTTTGTGAAGCTTTAAGACTACAATCCGTAATTTTAATAGTTTCTGCTATCTTGAAATTGTGTCGCGGGTTTTACAGGTGCTTATTTCAGCAAGTCATCTAGGAAATGTTGCATTTTTTCTGAATTATAATTAGCCATCCCTCTATGCTCGAAAACAATTTCACCTTTCTTATTGATTATGACAGTTGTTGGAACACTGCCCTCAAATAGCGATTTTGGAATATTGCTGCCTTGAGTGTAAACCGGCAGGTCGTAGCTGTTTTTTTTCATAAAAGCATTTGCAACGCTACGATTGTTATCCACGTCCACCATTAGAAAAACCAAGTGCTTATTGTTGTTATACCTGGCTTTAAGCGAATTTATAGAGGGCATTTCTGCAATACACGGAGGACACCAAGTTGCCCAAAAGTTTACAAAAACCACTTTGCCTTTCAGTTTTGATAAGTCTACGTATTCACCATCTGGTGAAATGAATATACTTGCCGGTGCCATCGGATAATCAGAAGTTTTTTCCGGTGATGATTTTGGCACATTGGGCTGATACAATCCTGTTTTAATAAGACTTTTTAGTACAAAAGCCTTGGCCCCGGGATTTAGAGTAATGATTGCTAAAAGCAGAAGCGAAATGATAAACCAGAAATTTGATTTTAAATATTTCAATATCGAATGTTGATTAAGGGGCCAGCGGATATCCTTTACTTATCCAGTCTGTTTTAATATTAGTGGCCAGGTTTAAAAGGCGGCCGTTTGTAAAGCCTGCTGATTTTAAAGCCTGAAATGCGGGGCGTATATTTGGACAGCGTTTAAAGGGGCAACATCCGCAATATACCACCACTTGCGCGTTTTTTGGGATTTTCGTGAGGGCCTTTTTAAATAAATCAAGATTTTTTTTCTCGCTTGCCGCACCCATTTTTCTGGCACCTTTTATGTTTTCTACAACACCAATATTAAAAATATATGGTTTTGCGGCATTTGGGTTTGAAAGAATTACCGCCAAAGCAGCAGGTTCAATTAATTGATTTTTTGTCCATGGATCCTTCAGATCTCCACCTTGCATTTGCTTAGGAAAAGGTTGAGCAATTGCTGTTACAAAAGTTGACGCTAAGGCAAGGGCGTATAAAATTGATTCAAACATACTTATTTTGATAGCTGACTTAACCCAAAGGTCGACAAAAGTGTTTTTACCTTTTGTGATATTTGTTACAAATAACCCGGCAAAAGAGACTTAATGAATCGTTCGACAAATTTTTTCAGGCTTACATTTTTACCCGGTAAATTTTTTTGAACTTCTAACCTGATCAGTATCATTTGAATAGATGACTGATTTTAATTGCTCCTGCTTTGGTGTATGGTATTTTTGAAATTCATGGCAAAGAAGAAGATTTTAATAGTTTATTATTCATTTTCTGGTAATAATGAGGTGCTTGCGAAGAAGTTGCAGGCGAGATTAAACTGTGATATCTATAAAATCACCGAAACCAGGACGAGGAATACTTTCGATATTTTTTTAGATATAATTTTCCGGAGAAGTCCGAAAGTTCAGAAGCCCTATATCTCCCTAAATCAATACGATTATATTCTGTTGGTTGCACCCATTTGGGCTGGTAGAATAGCCAATCCCGTTAAAACCTTTCTAAAAATGGAAAGATCTAATATTCACTCATATTCCTTTATCACTCTTTGTGGTGGTGGAAATAATATAAAAGTAGAGAATGAGCTTAGCAATATTTTAGATAGTGGTCCTCAAGCTATTTTAGAATTAACAGTTAATGATTTACTTCCTTTGGAAAAAAGGAATAAAGTGAAGTACACATCAAACTTTCAGGTTAAAACATCTGATTTAATACTGTTTGAGCATTCGATAGAAGCATTCCTTAAAAAAGCCCTGATACCGCCGGCTGTTTAAGCCAGGAGGGAAATCAATCAGAGGTTTTTGTCTGGATTTCTGTATCGATATCATTCCTTAGCCTGATAATGGTCATATAGGTATATTGTTGATCCTCAGAGCTTTATTACTAAGAGAAAGTTTTCATGAAAACGATAATGGTTTTAACTGACTTTTCTGAAAGAGCAGAATGCGCAGCTGAATATGCCTGGCAACTGGCACTATTTCAGGGTGCAGATCTTTTATTTTATAATGCCTATCATGTGCCGCAGGGAATAGCTGTAGAAACCGCAGTTCTTCCAGGTATTTATGGAGATTATTCTATTGCTGAGGAGGAAAGTCAGGAAAAATTACATTCATTGATCATGCGGCTACAAGATAAGTTCCAGCCATCGGGACAAGAGAGGGACCCTTTTGTCCTCTGCAAAAGTGGTAAGGGAAATCTTTCAGAGAATGTGAAACCACTTTTGACTCAGTATGATATTTGGTTAATAATCATGGGTGATAAAAGCGACGAAAGCTTTTTTAGCCATTTGATAATTGGAAGTGATTCTAACCGGATGATTAAGAAGGCTAATCGGCCTTTACTGATGATTCCCGAAAAGGCGAAATTCCGAAAATTACGCCGAATTGCCTTTGCGTCAGACTCGTTAAAGAATTCAGACTTGGAAGCTCTGGACTACCTGATAGAAATTGCTTCTCCGTTCAATGCAGAAATTGTTATAACGAATGTGTCTCCAAAAGATTCCAGGGCTCATGTATTGAATCAACATTTACTGAGTTTTAGCAAAATACGTTCTGTAATAAATTATCGAAAAATCAATTATATAGATTTGACGGAATCTAATGTGAGTGAAACACTTGTTGAATTTGCGCAGTTGGCCGATCTAGATATGATCGCCCTTTTTCAGAAAAGAAGTGTGTTCTACGAGCAGGTGTTCCAGGAAAGTAACACAAAAAAAATGATGAATTACCATGTTTTGCCTTTACTTATTTTTCCTGACGGCTTTAAGGATGTGCTGGAAAGCTGAACAGAATGTTTTGAAACCTGTTGTAAAACTCTCGCTATCGCATTAAGAGCTTATTCATAATATCAAACCAGACTATAACAGGCGCTGATTTCGGCGCTATTGCATATTTTCTTTGTGCTGTTACCTGTTTGTTCCTTTCATTATTTATTAAAAGCAAAAAGGACGAAATACTAGTGAGAACAGGTTTAGGGCGATATTCCGGAACAGATTGTGTTCTGAATTTCTGGCTTTTACTCTTGTTCCCCTTACCGTTTTTCTGTCCTGATTTTTTGATTTTAATTAATTCTACCTCTACAACCAGAGTGGTATAGGGTTCTATCAGATCAGCATAACCCATTGCGCCAAAGGCAAGATAGGAGGGAATTATAAGTGTTGCTATCGATCCTTCATTCATTAATAATATCCCTTCATCCCATGCTGTCATGATACCAGATGCCGCAACAACAAAACTAACTGGGCTGTAATCGCGACCGGGCTGGTCCAGCCCGGCTTCTAGCGCTCTAGCTTTATTACTCGAATCGAACACTTTTCCGCCAACAGTACTGGCTGTGTAATTAATAACCACCGTGTCGCCAGGGTCGGGTCGGAATGTTTTTGTTTGTTTTTTAACAACATAGAGCAAACCTGAAGCTGTGAACAGAGGATTTAGGTGATGATCTGAGATGTATTTTGCCAGCAATGACCTTTCGGCTTCAAGCGCTTTCTCTTCTTCAGCTACAGCTTCCTCAACAGTTTGTACATCTTCAATTTTTATGATGAATAGTAAAGCACTTCCTTTTGGTAAGTAATGTGGCCGGTCGAATTCACGATTCTTAAAGATTGAATCAGTAGGAATACGGATTAGCGCACTATCTTGATCGCTGAGAAGAATAAATACATCCATGAAATCTGCAATGTTTTGCGAGGAAATAATCTGAGCCCTGAGTGGCTTGCCTCTGTCGTAAGTGCTGAACAGAACCGAGTCTTTTTCGGTTTTTTCGACCAGACTGAATGTGATTATGTCGTTCAGCTGGATTTTTTTACCCGATTGTACAGTGTAAATCTGGTACTTGATTCCATTTCCGGTTGTTTTATAATTCCCCTGACTGTGTACCTCGTTCGATAATACGGAGAAGGCGATGCATAAAAGAACTTGACCTATAAATTTCATGACTGTAGGGACTTAAATGTTTACTAACCATAGGTTCACCCAGTATTACCGCTCTAATTAAGAGTTTTTTTATGGATGCAGCCACCAGAGCTGTCATGCAGAGTATTGACAGATATCAGTTATTTTCCTGATTTATTTTTTTATATAAGTAATTGATTGTTTGTGTTTTGTGTTGTTTTTATCGTTTCCAATTTTCAACTGTCAAGCCGTCTTTCAATAAACTTGTCTCCCCATAATACTCAGGTCTTTAAACTGAGAGAGTTTTTATTTGCAGGGGAACCTTGACGGTATTTCGGGAGTGATAACAGGGGGAATCTCAGTTTTACTACCAATCCACAGGTTTTACTTTCTCTGAAAAGATTTTCCAGTTTCATTTTGGGCTTGGTAAACATACATAGTACACTGCTGCCTTTTCGTTTCATATACGCTCGCATTTCATCAATTAAAGTGAGCTCAATATTTCTTGTGATCTCCACAAGGTTTAGCTTGGTAGCCTTCAGCAGTTCTAGCATACCTGCACTTGCGTTGGACGTTCCATAATTGAAATTTACTAATTCAACGCCTGTATTTAGGTTTTGCGCAAGGGGTAATAATTGATTTAGTTCGTTCTCCAGATCTTTGAAATCACAGGCATAAATTATCTGTTTAATTGGCCGGTAAGGATAGTTAAGTGGAATGGTAAGGACAGGAATTTCAGCTCTGGAAATAACCACCGAAGTGGTGCTGCCTAAAAAAAACTTTTTTAAGCCCGACGATCCATGCGTAGACATGATTATAAAATCAATTTTCTCATTTTCAACAACCTGCAAAATGTCGTCGATCACGTTTCCTCCGAGCTTTATTTCATAGTCTGAACGCAGTGAAGAAGGTATGATGCCAAGCTTTAAGCAACCTTTTTCGATGAGCATTGTTAGCCGCTGCGCCCTGGATTGGATCGCTGCCATTACGGCATCATCGTACGTTGTTTTAACAGCACTGGATGGGATCAACTCGCAAATAGAATGAAAAAACAAAAGCTTACATTTAAAATGGTGTTGGAATCCGATGGCATAATTTATCAACGCACTTGGACTTCCTGAGAAATCAATAGGAACCAGTACTTTTTTCATTTTCTCCGTCATGCCTTTCTAAAATACTAAGTTCCGATATGCATTGTAATTAGCTGATGATACACGTCAATGCCAGTGCTGATTGTAGTATGGGAAGTTATAAGCCTCGGAATATCAGATGAAGGGGTTAATAAATATCAGCTCGACGACTGATTTCTATCAGCAAAGTATCGTGCATCTTGATTGATCTTTAGATACTATTTATAAGGGGCAATGAAAACGATATTGGTGTTAACCGATTTTTCTGAAAAGTCTGAGCATGCTGCTGAATTTGCCTTGCAAATGGCTTTAAAATTGGAAGCAGAGGTTCTACTTTTTAACGCTTATTATTATGTCCCTCAGACAGAAGACTCATACGCAGGCGTATTTCCTGTACAGTTCAAAAACTATTCTGTTTTTGAAGAAGAAAGTTTGGTCAAACTGACCCAGTTAAGCCATCGACTTACTGATAAGTTTAAAATAGGTTCTGAAGGTGAAACTCTGGCCTTGAGATATCAGAATGGAATGGGAGATCTTGCTGACAATGTTCGAGAGGTTCTAAGTAGAGAAGACATATGGATGATCGTAATGGGCGACAAACGTGAAGAGGGCTTTCTAACTCATTTGCTCCTTGGAAGTGATGCCAATGGAGTACTTAAAAACGCCTCCTGTCCGATTTTAATGGTGCCCTCCAAAGTCCAGTTCGACAATTTTAGCAGAATGGCCCTGGCAGTCGCATCCTTTGAGCAAGTGGAATTAAATGCACTGAAATTTATGGCAGAGTTGGCTTTACCATTTGATGCAGAGCTGGTGGTTATTCATGTAGATAAAGATGGAACAGCTGATAAAACAGTAAATAGCTTACTCGATGAATTTTATGAAAGAGGTGCTGCAATAACCTATGAAAAGATTTCTTTTCATGAGATGCGGGGTGATGACATTACCACTGCCTTAGTGAAGTTTGAGCAAATAGCAGGTTTGGATTTAATTGCCCTGGTTCATAAAAAACATCCCTTTTATGAACAATTGTTTCATGAAAGCACCACTAAAAAGATGATGAGTTGTCAAAAAATACCATTGCTCGTATTTCCTCCAGCTTACACGGCTGAACGGATATTTTGAACAATAATCTAATATAATCACAACAAAATGAAAAAAATTAGTGCAGCTTTTGACGGCCTGAAATTTTCAACGAGTACACTTGAGTATGGTATTCAGTTTGCGGCCAAAAGTGATGCCATGTTGTCGGGCATTTTTCTTGATGACTTTACTTATCACAGCTATAAACTGTTTGATATGGTAGGAAGTCAGGGGATCTCAAAAGATAAATTGAAAAGTTTGATGAAAGCGGATAAAGAAACCCGTCTAAAATCTGCCGCTTCTTTTGAACAAGCATGCTTAAAGGCTCATGTCAAATATGTTGTGCATCATGATAAAAGCATCGCTGTACAGGAATTACTTAGAGAAAGCATTTATTCTGATCTGGTTTTAATAAGTTCGGATGAGACTTTTACTCATTTTCCAGAAGAACACCCTACTCAGTTTATAAAAGATATCCTTGCTGATTTGCAGTGCCCGGTAATTATTATCCCAAAGGAATACAAGAAGATCGAAAAAGTAGTGCTGCTTTATGATGGTAAACCGGCGTCGGTCTTTGCTATCAAAATGTTCAATTATATGCTCCCCTGGATGAAGGATATAGAAACAGAGGTTGTTTCAGTGGTAGATCCTGAGGATACTTTACAGCTTCCTGAAAATGAGTTGATAAAGGAATTTGTGCAGTGCCATTATCCCGATGCGACTTACACTGTTTTGTATGGTAAAGCGGATGAGCAAATCCTGACTTTTCTTAAAGGTTTGCATCAGAATGCGCTTGTTGTACTTGGAGCTTATAATCGGGGGGCTGTTTCAAGGTGGTTTAAAATGAGTATGGCAGATATTTTACAAAAGGAGGTTCCGATGCCATTGTTTGTTGCACATAACAAATAACGGCACACTTCCCTGTTTAACAGAGATTAGTTTTAGATATATAAAGATATTTTAATGGGTTTTAGTTCTTAATAATTTGCCAGGAACATTGTTAAAATAGAGGTAAAAGAACATTCAATAACAATCTGCTAAGAAGCTGATTCTGATCAGTTAGCTCCTTTTTTTAATTAATGAAATTTGTATTAAATCGTTAAATTTTTAAATAGTCGAACATGAAAACAAAGCATGCCACCAGAGATCTAAACGAGGCCATCGATGTATTCCGCAGAGAACTGCCGGATCCGAAAAGAAGTAATGACTCTACTTTTACAGACGCTTTTCTTGTCGGAGAAACGGAAGTTACTCTGAAAGCCCAAAAGGTTAAAGGAAGTACAGGGATGGCGTGGAAAATCGATTACAACTAACAACATAGAAATGTTAAAGCGGATCCTGATTATTGAAGACAATGCTGAACAAAGGGAGATGTTACGGGAAGTTTTGACTTATTTCGACTTCCTGGTAACCGCTCTGCCCGATGGGCGGGATATGTTTAGCCAAATAGCAGCCTTTAATCCGGATCTGCTTTTAATCGATTACATTTTACCTGGCGAAAATGGTGTTGAATTATGTATGAAGCTGAAGCACGATTACAGAACATCCGAAATTCCGGTGATTCTTATGTCGGCATATTTGGGCGTTTTAGAGCATTTTAGCTGTTGCAGCGATGTGTTATGCAAACCTTTCGACCTGGATGTCATACTTTCAAAAGTTAATAAACTGTTACAAACAGAAAGGATCCCTGTAACAGTTTAAATCTTCCCGATGTATGTTTTGTTCAAAATATTTATCACTGACGAGAATCAGTAGCAGGGATAATTACTGTCAAGTAACAACAGCTGTAGGCTATTGATCTTTACATCATAATCTATTTTAACTAAAAATTTACAACTATGAACACATTAATGAAGTCATCCGGCATCCCGTCGATCAAAACCATTATGGAAGATTTTTGGAACAGTGAAAACCTATTGGAGAGAGCTTTTCGAAGAGATATTTTACCTGCAGTAAACATAAAAGAAAACGAGGGAAACTACGAAATTGAAGTGGCTGCCCCTGGCTTTCAAAAGCAAGATTTTAAAGTAGATATTCAAAACGATGTACTTAATATAAGTGCAGAAACTAAAGAGGAAAGCTCGGAAGAAAGAGATAATTATACCCGTAAAGAATTCTCTTATTCGTCGTTCAATCGTTCATTTAGTCTTCCTAAAAATGTGAAAGACGAGAATGTTCAGGCAAGATATGAGAATGGCGTTCTAAAGTTAAAGCTCGAAAAAGCCGAGAAAGAAGAACCGCAAAGAAAAAGTATTGCTGTTGAATAATTGCTTTACCAAAAGGATAAGTAAATCAGCTTATCCTTTTGGGTTTATTCTTGCTGTTGTATCGAGTATACATGGATCATCTGGACACTTGATTTTTTATCGTTAATTCGCCAACAAAGCTTGTTCTCTCTTAATATTTGGTAAATAAGCGTTTTAAGAATTGGTTCTATACAAGGATAAAACTGGATTAATGAAACAGTTCGTCGTTTTTTTTTTGCGGTAATCATTACAATCTCCTGCACCAAAGGGCGCGAACGAACCAAACCTGTTGTAAATTCCATAACCGAATCTGTTTACGCCTCCGGTAAAGTTAAATCGGCCGATCAGTATGAAGTGTATTCTACAGTGAATGGCATTTTAGAGAAAGTTTTAGTGGAAGCTGGTGACGAAGTAAAGGCGGGCGATCCGCTGTTTATACTCGATAATCGCACCGCTGCTTTAACTACAGAAAGCGCCAGACTTGCTTATGCTAAGCTGAGGGAAGAGAATAGCGTCCGCTCGGACAAGATTCAAGAACTAGAGCTGAATGTGAAGCTTGCACGCGATAAATATCAACTGGACTCATCCCTCTATACCCGCCAAAATAATTTATGGAAAAACCAAATCGGCACCCAGTTAGAACTCGACCAGCGACGACTTAATTTTCTAAACTCGAGAAATAGCTACCTGTCGTCGCGTAATAAACTTCGGCAATTAAAAAAAGATTTACAGGATGAGCTAAAACAGGCGGATATCACATATCGGATCAATACCAGCCAGCAGGCCGATTTTATCATAAAAAGTGCCTTTAAGGGTAGGGTGTTTAACGTGCTTAAAGAGAAAGGCGAACTCATTACTCCTCAGAGTCCATTGGCAATTATCGGAAACTCAGATAATTTCATCTTAGAAATGGCTGTTGATGAATATGATATTGCACGGGTTAAACCTGGTCAGTCTGTCGAAATTACGATGGACAGTTATAAAGGACAGGTGTTTAGTGGCAGAGTAGACAAAATTCATCCCATTATCGACGAGAAGCAAAGAACATTTAGGGTTGATGCTCATTTTCTTGATCCGCCACCGGTTTTATATCCCAACCTCACGGCCGAAGCAAGTATAATTATTCAAAGCCGCAATAATGCTTTGCTTATTCCAAGCGCTTACCTGATTGACAATAAATATGTCTTGATATCGAAAGATAAAAAAAAGGCCGTTGAAATTGGATTAAGCGACTACCGGATGGTTGAAATAAGAAAGGGACTGGACACAGATCAGGTTATTTATAAACCGCAATAAAAATGAATATTCCTCTTATTCCCGATATTGCCATCAGTCTTTTAAGAGCCAGACTTAAGCAATCTATCGTAGCAGCTGCCGGAGTAACATTCGGGATCGGGATGTTCATAGCCCTGGTAAGTTTTATGAACGGTCTTAATCAGCTTCTGGACGATCTTATCTTAAATAGAACCCCACACATTCGCCTGTATAATGAGGTGAAACGATCTGCAAATCAGCCTGTAGATCTTTCACCCCGGTATGCCCGGCATTATAATTTTATTCACTCCATTAAACCGAAAGATCGCGGAAAAGAAATTTATAATAGCCAGGCCATTATTAAAACCTTACGTCATGATCCACGGGTATACGGGGTAGCTCCGAAACTCATCGAACAGGTGTTTTTTAATTCAGGAAGTATCGAAATCGGCGGAATAGTAAACGGAGTGGATGTTTTGAATGAAGAAAGGCTTTTTTCATTAAGTAATTATATCATCAAGGGCGAGCTTAAAAGCCTGGTGAATACCAACGACGGAATATTCATTGGGAAAGGTATAGCCGATAAAATGCTGCTTGAAATGGGTGACAGGATACAGGTAACATCTTCTAATGGCCAGGTATCGATGCTGAAGATCGAAGGAATTATTCAGTTCGGAATTTCAGAAATCGACGATGTTCTAGCGTATACCTCCCTTCAAACCGCTCAGAAATTACTTGGTAAACCCGATAGTTATATAACAGAAATTCAGATAAAACTTAATGATTTAACTGCTGCCCCAGCAATCGCCAAAGAGTATGCCCATGTTTTTGAGCTTGATGCCATTGATATTCAGGCTGCAAATTCTCAGTTCGATACCGGAAGCCGGGTTCGGTCTATTATTTCGTATGCCGTTGGTATAACGCTGCTCATTGTTGCCGGCTTTGGGATTTATAATATTTTGAACATGATGATTTACGAAAAGATGGATGCCATTGCAATACTAAAGGCTACCGGTTTTTCGGGTACTGATGTAAAAAGGATTTTCATCTACCTGTCATTGATTATAGGAGTCGCCGGAGGCGTTTGCGGCCTTATTGTTGGATATATTTTGTCGCTTATTATTAGTTATATCCCATTTGAAACGCCGTCGTTGCCTACCATTAAAACCTATCCTGTTTATTTTGGCCCCATTTTTTATTTTATAGGCATCACCTTCGCGCTGTTCACCACTTATATTGCCGGACTTTTTCCGGCCAGGAGAGCGAGCGAAGTCGATCCGGTTACCATTATAAGAGGGAAATAGTATGGTTGAAAATGTGTTAGACGTTGCCTCTGTTAATAAATACTTTTACGATCCTGTAAAATTTCAGGTCTTAACTAACTTAAATTTCGCTATTGAAAAGGGTACGTTTGTGTCTGTTGTTGGAAAATCGGGTTGTGGAAAATCAACTCTCTTATATATTTTATCGACAATGGATACCGATTACGAAGGAGAAATTATTCTTGACGGTGAATCATTGCATGAAAGAAATGGCGACGAACTGGCCGCTATACGAAACGCAAAGATTGGTTTTGTATTTCAGTTTCACTACCTGATCGAGGAGTTCAATGTGTTGACAAATGTTATGCTTCCAGGTATAAAACTTGGAAAACTTGCAAAGAATGAGTTGGAAGCACGAGCTTATGAGCAACTGAAAATACTTGGCGTTGGCGATCAGGCCCTAAAATGGCCCAATCAGTTAAGTGGCGGACAAAAACAACGTGTATCAATTGCCCGGGCCCTGATCAACGAACCTTTGATTGTGATGGGAGACGAGCCGACAGGTAATCTTGATAAAAAAAATAGTGATATGGTATTCGGTATCTTCCAGGATTTGTGTACTGAAAAAAAACAAACCTTGCTTGTTGTTACCCACGATCTCGATTTTGCAAAACGTTCTGATCGTATTATCGAAATGCGGGATGGCCAGATAATTACTTAGGTGCTCGTGATTTACCTAAGAGATTCTGGCTTAGGCTAGCACAAGCAAGGGTATACCATGAAAATCTAACATGTCCTTGCTGATGCTTTTGTGCACCAGCTGATCGAAGAATCCTCTTTTTTTATGGAAGATTGCGAGTGCATCCATTGCCTTGTTTTTGGCGATTTTTTCAAGCGCTGGAACAACATCATCTGCACGTACTTCAATATAAGTTGTGTTTGGAGTGTTTATCTTTGCGGCGATTTTTTTATAGTGGTCGAAATTTTTCACCTTTTCCTTGATCGACAAATCTCCGGAAAGTACATGGACAACTACAATTTCAGCTTTCCAAATGTCTGCCAGTTCATGCAGAAACTTCAGCGGCCTTTCTTCGAAATGTTCGAAATCTGTAGCAAACGCAATTTTTTGCAGAGGCCTAAACCGGTGCTTTTCGGGGATTAGTAGAACCGGGCAACTAGCTTCGTCAATAACAGCATTGGTGTCGCTTCCAAAAACAAACCGGCTAAATGCGCCTTCATTACTTTTATCTCCCATCACAATCATCCAGAACTTTTTAGTTTTTGTTAATTCCTGTATGTTGTCGGCGATATTTCCGGCTCCATTTTGTACATGCATTTCTGGCGGATTGATTTTGTGTGCTTCAATAAATCTCTTTTTTAATCGCTCTACTGTTTTCGCCAGTTGAAGTAGATTTTCCTTTTCCATGATCGAAACATCCTCGTAGTAAGGGGATGTATAGGTAACCGAAGGAACTATTTCTGGAACAAAAAAGGAATTATAAAGCAGGATTTTTGCATTTGCTTTGGCAGCTATCAGCATTGCATACTCGGCAGCATGTTCGGCTCGCGCCGAAAAATCGGTTAATACTAGTATGGTCTTCATTCTTCTTTATGAGTCTATTAAAAATACATATTCCATGTCTGGACGCGATTGATGCCTGTCATAGCTAGGGCTGATTGGGAAATGAATAATACAGCGATCAAATTGACCTTTGTCAACCCTGCGGCTGATATTGCTCATTCATTGATGGATTTAGAAGGAAGAACTTTATTCTATGAAAGTATTCGCTTTTTTATTCAGTGCATGTTTTCTTTCCTTTACTAATTTTCTCTGCTCCGAAAAATCGAAATTTCAGGACTTTACAGGTGATTCTACAGATGTTAATAACGTGAGGCAGTCTTTAACAGATACCTTATTGCTTTCACCGGATATCCAATTTTATGGCGATATAGTATCAATTGAGCATTACAACGACTTAAGAAAGAGTAGCATCGGTCAGGGAGTAACGCTGTTTTCATTATCTCAGTAATATGAAATGGCATCAGCAACCCGTAGATCTTGTACTGGAAGAGTTAAATACATCTGCAAACGGATTAGACGAGGAAGAATCAGTTAAACGCTTGGAGAAATACGGCTGTAATGAACTAATGGCCGACAAAAAGGCCACGCCGTTTCAACTTCTCTTTAAGCAGTTTGCAGATGTCATGATCCTGGTGCTGTTAGCAGCGGCGGCCATTTCCTTTTTTTTGAAAGAATATCCAGATGCAGTTGTTGTACTTGTTATTGTGTTTCTGAATGCCATTACAGGGTTTGTGCAGGAGTTTAGAGCTGAAAAGGCAATGGCTCTGTTAAAAGAAATGGCAAACCCTGTAAGTCTTGTCGTGCGCAAAGGTGTAGCGCATAAAATAAATTCCTCTGATCTTGTTCCCGGGGATGTTATAATACTTGAGGCAGGTACAAAAGTTCCGGCTGATATTCGCCTTATCGAGAGCCATTCCTTAAAAATAGACGAATCAAGTTTAACCGGAGAATCAATGCCATCAGATAAAGTTACTGCAGAGCTAAAACAGGATAATCTGAATTTGGGCGATTATTCTAATATGGCATTTAATGGTACTTACATTACTTATGGAAGAGGCAAAGGAGTTATAACGGCCACTGGTATGAATACCGAACTGGGCCGGATAGCAGAGATGCTTCAGGAAGCCTCGCCACCTACGCCGCTACAGGTCAGGATGAAGGATTTTAGCAGAAAGTTAACCTTTATCGTGATAGCGATTTGTGTTGTTTTATTCCTGATAGGATTTTTGCAAGGCAATTCAGCTGCTGGAATGTTGCTGCTGTCTCTTTCGGTGGCCGTAGCAGCAATTCCGGAAGCGCTCCCCGCCGTGATCACCATTTCGCTGGCTATGGGCGCTAAACGGCTTGTAAACCGGAATGCGCTGGTGCGAAAATTATATGCTGTGGAAACCCTGGGTTCAGTATCTTTTATCTGTTCTGATAAAACCGGTACACTTACTCAAAACAAGATGCAAGTATCTGAAATTTGGGTTCCCGAAAATAAAACTCACCCTGTATCCCTGGTGCAGGCCATGCACCTTAATCAGGATGTAGAACAAAGAGAAAATGCTCTCCTTGGCGACCCTACCGAAGTGGCTTTGTTGCTTTACTTGCATCAACATAAGGTCTACGATCAGGAATGGATAAAAGAACATGAACGGGTAGATGAAATTCCCTTTGATCCTGAAAGGAAAGTGATGACAACTATTCATAAGGATAATGGCGGACCGCTGATTATTACAAAAGGTGCCGTGGAATCGATCGCTGCTATTTGTCCCGGCATTACTGATGATGAAGAACTTGCCCGGCATGTCGACGAAATGACAAGTCGGGGCCTGAGGGTAATGGCCTATGCTTACAATCAGGTTGATGAATTGCCCCTGGAAATCAGTTCTTCGACTGTTGAAAAGGAAATGAAGTTTCTTGGCCTGGCGGGATTGATAGATCCACCGCGCGAAGAGGCAAAACAAGCTATCCAGGAATGCAAAGCAGCAGGAATAGTTCCTGTGATGATAACTGGAGACCATCCCTCAACAGCTGAATATATCGCGAGGGAACTTGAAATTTTATCAAACGAAACGGATCTTTTAGTAACCGGGGTCGCTATGGAACAAATGCCCGACACCGAGCTCGAAGATAAAATTGAGCAGATTAAGGTGTATGCACGCGTTTCGCCAGCGCAAAAACTCAGAATTGTATCTGCCTTGCAAAAGAAAGGGCATTTTGTAGCAATGACAGGAGACGGTGTAAACGATGCGCCTTCCATAAAGATGGCCAATATTGGCGTGGCGATGGGAATTACTGGAACAGATGTTACCAAAGAGGCGGCGCAAATGATATTGCTGGATGATAATTTCGCTACGATTGTAAAAGCTGTAAAGCAGGGGAGAAGAATATTTGAGAATATTAGAAAGTTTATTCATTTTATAATGGCCGGAAATACTGCAGAGCTCGTGGCAGTGTTAATTGCACCTTTAATGGGACTTCCTTTGCCTTTACTCCCGGTGCAAATATTGTGGATCAATCTGGTGACTGATGGACTGCCAGCCTTAGCACTGGTGGCCGAGCCCTCGGAAAAG
>CBFGOI010000008.1:0-75649 GCA_965650335.1 uncultured Pedobacter sp.
CAGTCCTTTGCTCTACCAACTGAGCTATGGTACCAGCCCCTTTGGGACTGCAAATGTAGCGTCTTTTTTCATTTATAAAAACATTTTTTCAAATATTACCCATTCTGAATCGGGAGATTTTTTTTAATGGTTCAAAAGTCATTGCAACACAACACCTTAAACAAAAATACTGACTCTATATTCTTTCAAATTAATCCTCCCACCAACTAGTTTGGATTATTTCTCAGATATCTTATTTCCCAAAGCCAATCGAAAAACCAAACTTCCTTCGCTAGGTTTTACAAAAACAAGACGAATGTTTTTCTGCCGGTAAAAATTTATACTCTTTTTAAAATTTACCTTTATTTTTTTATAAATTATACTCCTTAACAATTGACTTTTTACCAGCACAAATTGGCTAAATTCTGCCTGACATGATTGAACAAGCTCTTTTTCTTTTGTTATTGGTTCTTGCGATTATCTTTTTTTCAAAGAATGTAAAAAAGGTGATCAGAAACATATGGCTTGGTCAACCCGAAGATCGTTCAGACCATCCTTCTTTAAGGTGGAAAACGATGATGAAGGTTGCCTTCGGACAAACAAAAATGGTCGCCCGACCGATTCCTGCACTGTTGCACTTCTTTGTTTATGCAGGTTTTATAATAATCAATATTGAAATCCTGGAAATAATCATCGACGGAATCTCAGGCACCCACAGAATATTTGCCAATCCCTTAGGTTCGCTTTACACCTTCCTCATTGCTTCATTTGAATGGCTGGCAGTCAGTGTTATTATTGCCTGTGCCTTATTTTTAGTCAGAAGAAATATTCTAAGAATTAAGCGCTTCTTTGGTATTGAGATGACAAACTGGCCCCGCTCGGATGCCAATTACATCCTGTATTTTGAGATCATTCTAATGTCGGCTTTTTTACTGATGAATGCGTCAGATTATAAGCTTCAGCAATTAATTCCTGAAAGGTCGCTCAGTTCATCCACATTCCCCGTAAGCTCATTGTTAGGAAATCTTCTACCAACAAATACCGGCATGTTAGTCGCGTCAGAACGTCTGTTCTGGTGGATGCATATAGTAGGAATCTTTATATTTCTGAATTATTTACCCTACTCGAAGCATTTTCACATTTTAATGGCTTTCCCGAATACCTATTACTCAAAGCTGACTCCGAGTGGTGAATTGAATAATATGGCAAGCGTTACAAACGAGGTTAAGGCGATACTAGATCCCTCTTTTCAGCCATTAGAGATAAGTAATCCGGGCAGCTTTGGGGCTAAAGACGTGATCGACCTCTCGTGGAAAAGCTTAATGGATGCATATACCTGTACAGAATGCGGCAGATGCACATCTGAATGTCCAGCTAATATCACGGGGAAACTCCTGTCTCCACGCAAAATAGTAATGGACACACGCGACAGACTTACCGAGGTAGGTAACAACATCGATAAACATGGGAAGGATTACTCAGATGGGAAAAGTTTGCTGGACGATTACATAACCAGGGAAGAGCTGTGGGCCTGCACTACCTGCCAGGCATGTATCAAGGCTTGTCCTGTCAATATTGATCCATTGGCCATAATAATGAATTTAAGACGATATATTGTTATGGAAGAATCTAAAGCTCCGGCCAGCATTAATAACATGCTCAGTAATGTCGAAAACAACGCTGCACCCTGGAAATATGCTGCATCCGACCGTTTCAATTGGGCTCAAAACACTAACACAGAAATATGATCGATCCCATAAATCCTATCGACAACGCAAAGCCATTAATAATTCCAACAATGGCAGAAATGACTGCAAGCGGGAATCAACCCGAAATCTTGTTTTGGGTAGGATGCGCAGGTAGCTTTGACGACCGCGCACAACGAATAACACGGTCCATCTGTAAAATACTGCAGCATGTTGGTATTAGCTACGCCGTATTAGGCACGGAGGAAGCTTGCACCGGCGACCCTGCCAAAAGGGCTGGCAACGAATTTTTGTTTCAAATGCAGGCAATATCCAACATTGAGGTATTAAATGCATATCATGTCAGCAAAATCGTCACTGGCTGCCCCCATTGTTTTAACACGATAAAAAACGAGTATCCATCACTCGGCGGCAATTATGAAGTAATCCATCACACTCAGTTAATTCAACAATTAATCGACGAGGGGAAATTAAAAGCAGAAAAGGGAGAAAGCTTTAAAGGAAAAAAAATAACATTTCATGATCCATGTTATCTTGGCAGGGGGAATAAAGTATATGAAGCTCCGCGAAAGGCTCTCGAAGTCCTGGATGCTGATCTTGTCGAAATGAAACGGTGCAAAGCAAATGGATTATGCTGTGGAGCTGGCGGAGCTCAGCTATTCAAAGAGCCAGAGCCTGGTAAAAAAGATATTAACGTTGAAAGAGTTGAGGAAGCATTGGAAACTCAGGCCGGCATTATTGCTGCTGCATGTCCCTTTTGTATGACCATGCTTCGGGATGGAGTGAAGCATCTCGAAAAAGAGCAAGACATAGAAGTCCTGGACATTGCAGAAATAACAGTGAGAGCGAATGGTTTGTAAACCCATTAAAGGGTAGGTAAAATCAACTTTTTATACTCCGTTTATAAACGAATTTTAAAAATCCAGGCATCAGTTTAATGAATTCTACGGCAAATAATCTGAAGTTTGTCATTATAGGTGTGTCCTTGTAGTGTTTCCAAAGATATATCGTAATTATTAATAAAACAATACCTAATAGCGGTTATATGTAAAAGAATAATATTATGTTAATATTAAAAGGCTCAGTAATGCATTTTTAAGACCATCTATTTTCTTACACAAATGCAAAACCGGCAATCTGATACAATAAACAGTAAATCAACCCTCCCGTTAGTACCTCTGTTTGAACAATTAAATCATTTTCGAATTGGTGTGAAGAGGATGTCGTCTGCAATCCGCATTGAAAAGGCATGCCAGATGCTTTCTCCGACTGGAAGACAATTTTGACAGCTTATTAACGCATACGAATCTAAGATTTTGTAAATTTGACCATGGAAATCTCTAAAAGCTCCAGAGTTTGGATATATCAGTCAAACCGCCCGTTTTCTTTACATGAAGAACATGGGATAAAAGAAAAATTAAATAATTTTATACGTCAGTGGGAAGCCCATGGGAATAAGCTGACTGCCAAGGTAGAAATCCATTATAACAGATTTATCATGCTGATGGTGGATGAGGAGCAGGCAGGGGCAACAGGTTGTTCCATTGATAAATCGGTGAACCTGATGAAGCAAATTGAAGAAGAACTAGATATTAATCTTTTCGACCGGTTCAACATTGCTTATCGCGATGTCAACGGCATTCGTTCGTGCAGCAGGGAAGAGTTTGAAAACTTAATCAGCGAGGGGAAAATAACTGAAAATACTATCGTATTTAATAATCTTATTCAAACGGTAGCCGAAGTTGAAAACAATTGGGAGATTCCTTTTAAAAACAGCTGGCATCCACGCGTATTCGGCGATTTGATAAAAGCCTGAATAAACCTTTTTTAATACCCGTTTCACTTTAATGCTTTCTTTCTGAAATTCGAATTTATTCGAACTTTAAATTTCTGATCCTCCGCATATTTCTCAGGATCAAGTATTGCTTATGGTAAATATATGGAGTAGGTTTTGTGGGTGACCAGCGTCGGGGGTTCGGTAGCACAGCAATGAGCAAAGCGGCCTGCCCTTTACTCAAACGAGTGGCAGGTTTCTTATAATAAAATTGTGTAGCTGCTTCAGCTCCATAAATACCATCCCCAGTTTCAATTACGTTAAGGTAAACCTCCATAATCCGCTTTTTAGTCCATAGCAGTTCAATTAATGCGGTAAAGTAAGCTTCAAAACCTTTTCTAATCCATGACCGGCCTGGCCATAAAAACACATTCTTGGCCGTTTGCTGGCTAATCGTACTCCCCCCGCGCACCCGCTTACCCGCTTGGTTTTTCTTATAGGCTTTTTGTATGGATTTGATATCGAAGCCCCAATGCTTCAAAAAGTGAGCGTCTTCGCCAGCCATCGCCGCGTACTTCAGATTGTCAGACAAATCATCGAAGTCTCGCCATTTCTTTTCCATCTTCCAGGCTTTTCCATCGATTTTGCGTTCGAAGCCGCGTTGGACCATTAGCCAGGTGACAGGCGGATTAACAAAACGATAAATCAAAACCCAAAGAATGGTGGTAGCAAAAAACCACAACAGAATCTTTTTGACTGCTCGGAAAAATCTCGAAAAATTAAATGAAGATGATTTTCTACCTGACTTGCTTCTTCTACGGGACATGCGTGCAAAAATAAAAAAGGCGCCCGTTTCGGAGCACCTTTTTTTGATTTAGTGTTTACCAGATCTTTTACAATCTGATAACCTAAAGATAGTATTATTCAGCAACTACTTCAAAAGGAACCTGAACTTTAACTTCTTTGTGTAAGTTAAGGTTAGCAATATACTCGCCAACAAATTTAGGTTCAGTTTCGAAAGTAATTCTTCTGCGATCTACTTCAAATCCTTCTCTCTTCAATGCATCGGCAACTTGAATAGTATTTACCGCACCAAAGATTTTACCACTTTCGCCGGCTTTAGCACCAACGGTAAGTTTAACACCTTCTAATTTAGCAGCAATTGCAAGAGCATCATTTTTGATTTTATCTTGTTTAAATTGTGCCTGTTTAAGGTTCTCTGCCAATACTTTTTTAGCAGAAGATGTAGCTAAAGTAGCAAAGCCTTGCGGGATAAGGTAATTGCGGCCATAACCTGGCTTTACAGTTACTACATCATCCTTTTCGCCAAGGTTTTTAATATCTTGTTTTAAAATAATTTCCATTTCGCTTACCTCCCTATTTTAATGAATCTGTTACATAAGGTAATATACCAATATGACGGGCACGCTTAACAGCCTGAGCTACTTTACGTTGAAACTTTAATGAAGTTCCTGTAAGACGACGAGGTAAAACTTTACCCTGATCGTTAATAAACTTCAAAAGGAAGTTTGCGTCTTTGTAATCAATGTACTTGATTCCGTTTTTCTTAAAACGGCAATATTTTTTACGAGTATCCTCTACTTTAGGGGCAGTAACGTATTTAATTTGATCTCTTGCCATTATCCTGCTACCTCCTCAGTTTGTTTTTTCTTATTGAAAGCTCCGCTACGTTTTTTCTCGCTGTAAGCAATTGCATGCTTATCAAGAGCAACGGTTAAGAAACGCATGATACGCTCATCACGTCTGTATTCAATCTCCAGTTTGTTAATTAATTCACCCGGAGCCTTAAATTCAGTTAGGTGATAGTATCCTGTCGTTTTCTTTTGGATAGGATACGCTAGTTTCTTCAAACCCCAATTATCTTCATTGATAATTTCGGCTCCGTTATCAGATAAAATACCACGAAATTTAGCTATTGCCTCTTTCGCAGCTTCTTCAGATAACAACGGGGTAAGAACGATTAGTGTTTCGTACTGTTGCATTTTCTAATTTTTTGTTAATTATTACCCTTTTTAAGGGGAGGCAAATGTAGTAATAATAATTATCACAACAAAGCATTTTATAAAAAGCATTTCTGTGCTAATCAGGCAATTGCAGACTGGGCGTCAGGCTTCTCTGAATTAACAAGAAAAACATTACATACAAAAAAAGCGCCTTGACGGGCGCCTTAAACCTAAACTAAACTTAAATCCAGATCAACAGCCTAACCACAAGCCTGACCTTTATGAAAAACCTAACAACATTGCTTACGGCAAAAAAACAATAAGGTTGCACATCTGAAAAAAAAACTGAAACGAAAAAAAACAAATTTATTAATCTTAAATCTTCTATCTAAAATCTCACATCTTCTCTTTATTTTCGTGGCGATGGATAATTTTATAGTGTCGGCGAGAAAGTACAGGCCATCAACGTTCGAAAGCGTTGTCGGTCAGCAGCATATCACAAACACCCTAAAAAATGCCATTAAAAACAATCAGCTTGCTCAGGCTTTTTTGTTCTGCGGACCTCGTGGCGTTGGAAAAACAACATGTGCACGTATCCTCGCAAAAACCATCAATTGTCAGAATCTATCAACACAAGTAGAAGCCTGCGGCGAGTGCGACTCCTGCCGATCTTTTCAAAATGGAAATTCATTCAGCATTCACGAGCTGGATGCGGCTTCCAACAACTCTGTAGATGACATACGTAGCTTAATTGAGCAGGTTAGAATACCCCCTCAGACCGGAAAGTATAAAATCTATATTATAGATGAGGTGCACATGCTTTCGCAAGCTGCATTCAACGCTTTCTTAAAAACTTTGGAAGAACCTCCCTCTTATGCTATATTTATTTTAGCTACTACAGAAAAGCATAAAATATTACCTACCATTCTTTCGCGTTGTCAGATCTTTGACTTTAACAGGATACGTGTTGAAGACATGGCCAGCCATCTGGCATCTATCGCAAAGAAAGAAAACGTAGAGTATGATAATGACGGTTTACACCTGATAGCTCAAAAAGCTGATGGTGGCTTACGCGATGCGCTATCTATGTTCGATCAGATAGTAAGCTTCTCGAATAGAAACGTAAATTACAAAGCGGTAATCGACAATCTGAACATTCTCGATTACGACTATTATTTTAAGATTACTCAAAGCTTATTACAAGAAGATATCGCCAGTACCTTGCTGATTTTCGATGAGATTTTGGCAAATGGATTTGATGGAAATAATTTCATCAATGGCTTAGCGGCTCATTTCAGGAACATTCTGGTTGGGAAAGACCCTTCGACTTTAAAATTACTTGAGGTGAGCGAAGGTATCCGACAAAAATACTTAGAGCAGTCAAAAGCTGCATCCGCTTCCTTTTTACTTTCAGCCTTAAATATTGCCAACCAATGCGATCTTAATTATAAGAACAGTAAAAACCAGCGACTGCAGGTAGAACTCTCGCTCATTAAGATCTGCCACATACCATCGGCCCTAAATCTTTCAGCTTCTGCAGAGGCATTAAAAAAAAAACCTGAATCCATAGGAAAAGCTGAGTCCCAGGCCTTAAAACCGATCCAGCAACAGTCCGCACAAGTACCTGAAAACAAGGAAGAAAGACCTTATACAACAGCAGAAACGCACCCTTTAAGTATCGCATCGGAGCCGGCAAAGGCCGATCTAATACCCCCTCCTCCTATCCCCTCAGAGAAGCCAAAAATTACCGTTAAGTCATTAAAATCCGCTCCGTCGATCATTCCTAATCTGAACGATTTAAGTAGCCCGGTTAATAAAGCAGAAGAAGATGCGCCGAAATACGTTTCGGGTGATAGCAGGAAGCCTTTTACGTCAGATGACTTTTTAAATCTTTGGAACACCTATGCGGCTGATATTAAAAAAGCCGGCAAAATCAATCTGTTCACCATCATGACGGCCAATCCACCGACCGTTTTAGACGACTTCAAAATTGAGCTTGTTACCGAGAACCGCATTCAGGAAGATCTTTTGATACTTGAGAAAGTAGACTTATTGAATTTCCTGAGAGTGAAGCTTGAGAATTTTGGCATAGATATAATTACCCGTCAGGCAGAACAGAACGAAAAAAAAAGGCTGTATACTTCCCATGAAAAATATCAGCATATGCTGGCTAAAAACCCTATGCTGGAAGAATTTAGAAGGAAGTTCAATTTAGATGTAAATTAAACGCTATCCTCCAGGGAAGAAATATCTTCGCGAAACACAAGAAGTTCAACTCACTTTTTATCTCGAATTATCCGCGTAAAGAATTATTTCAAGTATTTACTATCCCTGTCATTTAAATTATTTTTCGGATAACCTTCCTCATCCAGATCCTCTCTATTGTCTTCAGCTGTCATACCTAATTCTTCGTCCAATGGATCCAACTGCACAATTTTACCACTATCTATATGCATACCAAATTCATCGGCTTCAGGTGCTTCGGCTGAATTATCGTTTGCACGATGATACTCATCATTAGCAGTAATATTTGCTTCATCAAAATCAGAATCAAAGTCACTGCCATTTCTTACCGACGTTGTGTAAGGATCAGGATGATCATAATCTTCATCTTTGCTTGTCACATCAAGTTCGAAACTGTCTTTTTCAGGATCATAAGCTAAGTCCGCTGTATTTGTCTCAGCTCCCAACTCATCTTCCAATTCTTTGTCTCTATCAAGATTTTCATCATTAAAACCTGGATAAAATTTGTCATCTGGGTCTACCATGGCTTTTGTTTTATAATAAAAGGAACAGAATGGTTAAATGTTTGTCACTTCTCAGCTTTTCAACATGCAGAAACAGTTCTTTATACAAAATTTATATCTTTGCGGCTTCACAAATTAAATTCTATACAAAAATGTCTATACAAAAAATCAAAGTAGCTAATCCGGTGGTCGAGCTGGACGGGGATGAAATGACTCGTATCATTTGGAAATTCATCAAAGATAAACTGATTCTTCCATACCTTGAAGTAGATATCAAATACTACGATTTAGGTATCGAATATCGTGATGAAACAAATGATCAGGTGACGATTGATGCAGCTAACGCGATTAAACAATATGGAGTTGGTATCAAATGCGCCACCATTACTCCTGATGAGGCCCGTGTAGAAGAGTTTGGTTTGAAACAAATGTGGAAATCTCCGAACGGAACTATTCGTAATATTCTTGACGGTACTGTTTTTCGCGAACCAATTGTAATGAGTAATGTGCCGCGTTTGGTTCCAAACTGGACTGCTCCTATCTGTATTGGCCGTCATGCATTTGGCGATCAGTACCGTGCTACAGATTTCGTTACAAAAGGAAAAGGTAAATTAACTATCAAATTTACACCAGAAGACGGCGGCGAAGAGCAGTCATTCGAAGTATATAACTTTAAAGGTGATGGTGTAGCGATGGCAATGTACAACACTGACGAATCCATCATTGGATTTGCGCGTGCTTGCTTTAACCAGGCATTAATGAAAAAATGGCCTTTATATCTTTCTACTAAAAATACCATCCTAAAAAAATACGATGGTCGTTTTAAAGATATTTTTGAAGATATCTATCAGAAAGAATTTAAAGCACAATTTGATGCAAACGGTTTAATTTACGAACACCGTTTAATTGACGACATGGTTGCTTCTGCTTTGAAATGGAACGGCAACTTTGTTTGGGCTTGTAAAAACTACGATGGAGATGTTCAGTCGGATACTGTAGCTCAAGGTTTTGGTTCATTAGGTTTAATGACTTCAACTTTGGTTACTCCTGATGGAAAAACAATGGAAGCCGAAGCTGCTCATGGTACAGTAACCCGTCATTATAGAGAGCATCAAAAAGGTCGCCCAACTTCTACAAATCCAATAGCTTCTATTTTTGCATGGACAAGAGGATTAGAATTCCGTGGTATATTAGATAATAACCAGGAGCTGATTGACTTTTGCCAGAAATTAGAGCAGGTTTGTATTGAAACCGTAGAAAGCGGAAAAATGACAAAAGATCTTGCGATTACTGCGAAAGCTAAAGTTGAGCATGGTACCGATTATTTGTATACTGAAGAATTTTTAGATGCAATTGATCAAAACTTAAAAGCTAAATTAGGTTACTAAGTTTCTCATACTGAAATTAAGAAAGGCTGCTTCCACCAGGATGCAGCCTTTTGTTTTTTAGGATTTTTTTCGGGTCATCAATAAATCTGGTAAAGCGCTTTATATTCATCCCTTTAGATTTATTAAAAACCCTATATTTAATCCCAAACTAAAATCACAATCATGTTCTTAATCATCCTTGGCATCTTTATTTTAATCGCCAGTTTTGTAATTTCCAAGCAAAATAACCCATCAGCACGGTATGCCTCAATAATTCGCATCGCTGGAGTGCTCGTAATACTTGTAGGCTCCTTAACTTCTATGTTTAAAGTGATAGAAGCTGGCCAGGTCGGCGTTATAAGTATTTTCGGAAAAGTAGATAACGACGTTCTATATAGCGGATTAAATATTATAAATCCGATTGCTGAAGTAACAACCTTTGATGCAAAAACTCAAAACTACACCATGTCCGCCGTGCATGAAGAGGGTGACAAAGAAGGCGATGATGCTATTCGCGTTCTTTCTGCTGACGGGTTGGAAGTAATTATTGACCTGTCCGTATTATTCAGAGTTAAGGCTAGTTCAGCGCCTTACATTCTCCGGGAAATAGGAACAGACTACCTTGAGAAAATTGTTCGGCCGGTTTCGAGAACGGCGATCAGAGATAATGCCGTAGCTTATGATGCGGTAGCGCTGTATTCGAGTAAGCGTGACGAATTTCAGGCCAAAATTTTTGAGACTATTAATAAAAGTTTTTCGAAACGCGGTCTGGAACTTGAGCAATTATTAGTCAGAAACATCACGCTCCCTGCTTCGGTAAAGGCAAGCATTGAATCCAAAATTAATGCTGAACAAGATGCGCAGAAAATGACTTTCGTACTTCAGAAAGAGCGTCAGGAAGCGGAACGTAAGCGTGTAGAGGCTCAAGGAATTGCCGATTATCAAAAAATCTTATCAACGGGCCTAAGCGACAAACAGTTACAATACGAAAGTATATTGGCCCAAAAAGAAATTGCCAAATCAGCAAATTCTAAAGTTATTATCATGGGGAACAGCAAAGGAGCACCAATTATTCTCGGCGGCAATTAATTTAATTTAATAGCCTTGCAACTTTTTGGTATGGATTTCATCTAAGTATGGAATCTATTACCTATAAAGCAACGCAAAATGAAATCAGCCCTTATCACATTACTTCTACTGACGCTCGTTTTTTCGTCAAAAGGACAGACCATTTCCGGAAAAATTATAGATGAGAAACGAAACCCCTCGGAATTTGTCTCCGTGCTTTTACTCCGAAATGCAGATTCGTCGCTGGTTAAATCAGAGCTGACAGATAGTAAAGGGAGCTACACCTTCCAAAACATCAGTAAGGGCACATATCTTATCGCGGTTTCGATGATTGGATACAAGAAGGAATACAAACCAATAAGTGTTTTGGACACGGAACTTATTGTACCCCTGATAACACTTGCACCAGGAGGTAACTTATTGAAAGAAGTGAGTGTTATGGCCAAAAAACCCTTTTTAGAACAACGACCGGATAAGCTGGTGGTAAATGTTGACGGCAGTGCTACAGCGGCCGGGTCGACTGCTTTGGAAGTTTTGCAGAAAGTTCCCGGGCTGATCGTTACCGACGATAAAATAACAATGGTCGGAAAAGGCAGTCCAATTATTTTAATTGACGGCAGAGCTTCTCAATATACCGACATCACCCAAGTTTTAAAAGATGTAAGTGCTTCAAACATCGATAAGATTGAGGTGATAGGAAATCCCGGCGCCAAATACGATGCAGCCGGCGGAGCGGTAATCAATATCCTATTAAAACGAAATGCTAAGCTCGGCACCAATGGTAGTTTAAGTTTAGCCGGAGGGATGGGTTTGTATAACAAAAATAAAAGTCCGCTAGATCGAAATTTCTACCGGTTAAATCCTTCTTTTACTCTAAATCACCGAAAGGGAAAGATAAATACATTTGGTAATTACAGTTTTTTCCACCGCAATCAATACGACCGCGGAACATTCAGCAGGATTATAGATGGGAAGCAATTGGTACAGGAAAACTATTCGCCGAATAATGCCGATAGTCATAATTTCAGAGTTGGAGCCGACTTTTACGCCGATAAAAAAAACACCTTTGGCTTTATGTTCCGCGGATTCCTGCGCAATGGCTTGAGAGAGGCCATAAACAACACAAATGAACTGGACGGAGAAGGTGGGCCATTAATCAGCTCGTTTAACACCTTAAATAATACCAGCAGCAAGCGAGACAATTACTCGGGAAACCTTAACTGGAAGCACAGCTTTGACACGCTTGGCACCGACTTGAACATCGATTTCGACTACTCAAAGTTTAATATCACAAATAATAGCATTATAAACACCACTGAAGGATCAGCTAACTATACCAACACGCAACTGATTGATAATCCGGTTCAATTAGTGGTATTAAAAGCAGATTTTTCGCGGGCGTTTGGCGAAAAAACCTCTTTGGAGCTTGGCGGAAAATCAAGCATTGCAACAATAGATAATTTTCTGACCTACACAAAAAGCGGAATTGTTGACCCGGAAAGGACCACCAATTTTAAATACCTGGAAAATGTCAATGCTTTGTACACATCCTTCCAGCATAAAATCAACAAATGGGAAATTAAAGGAGGCCTGCGTGCAGAACAGACTGTTGCAAGTGGCGAACAACAATCGGCAAAGGTTCTTGATAGAAATTATGTACAACTTTTCCCTTCCTTATTTATCACCCGGGCGGTAACTCCTAAGCTTTCTACGATTTTACAATATAGCAGGAGGGTCAACAGGCCTAGCTTTCAACAGCAAAATCCCTTCATTCAGTATATTGATTCATTAACCTACACTCAGGGTAATCCAACTTTACGGCCGGAAACTGCTGATCAATATAAGCTTTCGTTGACTTACCAAAACCAGCCATTCTTCGCCCTTAGCTATAACAAGAAGCACGATGTAATTTTCGATAATGCTCCCAGACAAGATGGAAAACTAACATACACTACAACTGAGAACTTAGGGACTTTTGATAATTTTGCTGCCGAGTTAAATTTCCCTGTTAAGCTTGGCAAAACAATAAGTGGCTATGGCGGAAACCAAGTAATTTTCAATCGCTATCAGGCCGATTATTTGGGCGGAACTTATAAGAAAAGCAAATGGAACTGGCTGGCCTACTGGCAGATTGCTTATAAACCCGTGGCATCGCTTAACTTTGAACTATCAGGTTATTATATGACCAAATTTCTAAACGAATTTATCACCATCGACAATCTTGGAAGCCTTAATTTCGCTGTACAAAAAACATTTTGGGATAAAAAGGCCAAGCTAAGCCTGAATGTCAATGATATCTTTTTCAGCGACAATACATCTGGGGTTCTGAAATACCGAGAAATTGATTTAAACTTCCGTCAGGCCTACGAAAGCAGGAATGCAAGATTAACCCTCAGCTATTCTTTTGGCAATCAAAAACTTTCTGCTGCTCGCAACAGAAAAACTGCTTCTGAAGAGGAAACAAACAGGGTAAAAGACAAGTAATTTATTGGCAGCAATTACTAGTACTATAAAGCTACCTATTAAAATTAAACATGTACTTCTGCAGGAATAATATTGGAAGATTCCAGGTATTCGATACAATTAAAAATAGACAAACGACTGTTTAATATCTCAATATGTCGAGTGTCCGTATTGTAGTAAAACTGGTTATTACCCATGAAGCGTTCGTTGTGGCCTCTTTTAATTTCAATATTTAATTCTTCAAAAGATTTATACCGTTTGAAAAACCGTTTGCGTCCGTGGCGTTTAAATAGAATATACATACCTCTTTAACATGGAAACTGCAGAAAAGATCTACCGATTTCATAATCAGGTATTTGCCATTAACAAAGTGGTTTATACCTATACACTGGTGGCAAATTATGAGGTTTCACGCAACGATTTTTCATATCAAATTAGCCCTGGCGAAAATCAAACCGGAAAGTGGCTTAGATTAAAAAACAAGTTCCTTAATTTGTTGTTCTTTAAGAATAAACCACTTTTATATACGATACATTATTATTTTAGTTTATATTATTGAGTCTTAGTAAAAAACGATGTAGAGATTTTTACCCTTTAATATCCTGAATGGTCTTTTTTTACACCATTTTAAATTACTAAGTAAATTCAACGCTCTCCACAATTTACAAAAATAGCAGCTCATTATTTCTAAAGGTTATCTTTCTGGTTAATAATGGGAAGTTTTTTTATATAACTTGATTTTAGGCAGAATATTTGCACAGATAGAAATAGGATGAAAGGGACCCTGTGTGAATTTTTTTCCAAAACCAAAACTAAATCCAACATTTGTATCGTTTGTATCGTAAACAATATGTCTATGAAAAAATTAAAGATGATAATATGAGTAACCATCAAGAAATGAAAGATTCCGAATACGAAAAGAATCTTGAAATGGGACTTAGTTTCTTCAATAAT
Source organism: uncultured Pedobacter sp. (assembly GCA_965650335.1). Lineage (GTDB taxonomy): Bacteria > Bacteroidota > Bacteroidia > Sphingobacteriales > Sphingobacteriaceae > Paradesertivirga. The sequence continues at coordinate 14,023 of CBFGOI010000008.1, forward strand.
CTTCAGTACGAGATGTTTGCTTTCGCGTTCAGTTTATTATTCGCTGGAGAACTTAAAGATGTAGGAGATAATGTTTCAAAAGATGAGCCGCTGGTATTAGATCCTAGCCTTTTAGCCCTGTCTACTGATAAAAATGTGCAGCTTCTTGGCGAATTAAGTAGTAGGTTAGGGACCAGAACTGCTTACCTGGCGAGCCATATCAGTACGAGTCTAAAAACCGGACCGGAAATATTACAAAGTCCTGAAGCAAAAAAGCCAGCTGATACTTCTGCTCTCGAAAATAATGACTACGATAGGATATTCCTGAAGTGCGTAGGAATCTTAATTGAATATAGCTTTGGAATAGTCTCCATTCTAGAAAATTTTGTAACCAAGGCATCCAATGGTAAAATAGCCCCAAAAAGTAAGGGGACTGACTTAATCGAAAGAATTGACGCCTTACGCCCTTATAGTGATGAAAACATGATAATATTACTGGATATGGCTTCATATTTAGAATCAACCTTGTCCAAAATATTATACGAAGACGCTTCTGGCCGCGGCTTACTAAAAAACAAATCAGCCATAGAGCTAATCGGTCTTTTCAAAGGCGAATAGACCGGGTTATTCCGCTTGAGGATAGAGAAGCAAGATTGTCATTCTAATCACCTTGCTTTTCTAATATCAATTCTTTACCCTCGCCGCTTCGTTCTACCCTAACTATTATTGGTTTATCCCGCACCTCCAGAGTTTCCGCTATGCGGTTTAGCTGACTATTGATTTTCTGGCATACCACATCAAAACGCTTATTATCATCAGGCACCAGAATAACTATTACTCCTTTCTGTAAATCAACCTCATAATCATTAAAGGTTAAAACGATTTCGTTATAGTATTGATAAAGTACATCCATTTGAGGGGTGTTATAATGGCAAATATACAGTTATAGCTTAATTGCCTTGGTATAGCCTTCTAAACTAACTCCCGGATTACTTTGATTTTGAAAAGAGTTTTATCTGGGTAAGTAGATTGCTGGATGACGAAAGCATAGGAGCTCCCCGGATATCAGGGAGCTCGTTATAACTCGTTATAAAAGGATGTTAAGGACGAAGGTGATAGGCTTTCGGTTTAACCAGGCCTTAATTTTCCTCCACGTATTTTTTAAAGCTATCTAATATTGCCTGCCAGCCGCTTCTTTGCATTTCTTCGGGATTAGTATCTTCGGCCTCAAAGGTTTCTACGATTTTAGTTTCTCTGCCATTATCCGAAAAGAGCACTTTTACATTTCTTCCATCAGCAATGGTGTATTCAATTAATTTCTGATCTTCTATATTGGTGTAAACACCTTCAAAATCAAAACTCATGCTTCCATCTCGGGCAGCCATCGTGGTTTTAAGCTTGCCACCGACATGGAGATCATTTTCGGCATAGGGCGCATGCCAGTCGCTGGATGCCTGGCACCACTGTGTTATATGCTCAGGCGCGTTCCAAAATTCCCAAACTTTTGATACAGGAGCTTTAATAGTGTTCTCTACGGTGATTTGTGTTTTAGTTTCCATATTGGTTTTTCTTTTAATTGTATAACAAAGATATGGCTATATGCAGGTGCCAAATAGTGTGCAAAAACGACAATTAAAGGGGCATTTTACGACACAAAAAACGTGAAAAGACTATAGAGAATTGATCATAATTATGATGTTATTTATTCTTTATATAGATATGTTTAATGCCTTTATTCCCGGTTTCTCTCTCATCAACTTCGATAGTCGAAATTGAACGCATCAAGGGCGTAAGTTTCATAAATCCGAAATTACGCGGATCGAAATCTGGCTGTTTTTTCATTATGAGACTTCCCACATCTGCCAGATAAGCCCAGCCGCTTTCATCGGCCACATCATTTATGGTGCTCGAAATAAGTCGCATTGTTATTTTATCTAAGTTCGGCTCTCTGACAGGTGCTTTGTGGCGGGTGCTTTTTTTCGCAAGCTGCCCGTCTGGCTTACCCTCCTCCGTCTCTTTTTCTTTTTCCCCACCCAAAATTTCAATATAAATAAACCTGTCGCAGGCCACAATAAAGGGATTCAGTGTTTTCTTTTGCCCTATACCGATAACGGTCATTCCTGCTTCTCGAAGGCGGGTGGCAAGACGGGTGAAATCGCTATCGCTGGAAATAATACAAAATCCATCCACTTTGCCCGAATACAATATATCCATCGCATCGATAATCATGGCAGAATCCGTGGCGTTTTTGCCGGTCGAGTAGCTGTATTGCTGAATTGGGGTAATTGCATGTTCAAGCAGCACCGACTTCCAGCCGGAAACCGTAGGCTTGGTCCAATCTGCATAAATTCTTTTGGTTGTAGGATTGCCATATTTGGCGATCTCTTCCAGGATGCCTTTAATATTCGAATAAGGAACATTATCGGCATCAATTAAAACGGCAAGGCGAAGATCTGTTGAGTGTCGCATTTCAGCTAAGGATTTTTACTAAGTTAGTTTTTTTAGGTGAGAAGATTAAGCGTGCCTGATGATGTAAAACTCTGCGCAATCTACTCCCATATTTGTCGCGAACACCCCTCCCTGTCGCTACAAAAGAATCTGATCTTTGTTATAGACATTAAAAATCAAATCATTATGCAAAAGATAACTCCGTTTTTATGGTTCGACAGCCAGGCTGAAGAAGCTTCAAAATTTTACACGTCTATTTTTAAAGATTCAGAGATACTAGGCACAATGCCAGGTCCGGGAGAATCTGTAATGGGAGTAACGTTAAAGATTAATGGACAAGAGTTGATAGCCTTTAACGGCGGCCCGCATTTCAAGCTTACCGAAGCCATTTCATTGTTTGTAAATTGCGAAACGCAGGAAGAAGTTGATGAACTTTGGGAGAAGCTTTCGGCGGGCGGAGAAAAAAGCAGATGCGGATGGCTAAAAGATAAATTTGGATTATCCTGGCAAATTATACCTCGAATTTTAGGAGAGATGTTGCAGGATAAGGATCGCGCGAAAGCTGATCGTGTTATGCAAGCTATGCTGAAAATGGATAAAATAGATATCGCTTTATTAAAACAGGCTTATGAGCAGGATGCTTTAGAATTCAGCAAGTAAGATTTAGGCTTAAACTCAAAACAACTCTACTATCATGGAAAAGCAAACATTCAAGATTACGATTCATGCATCGCCGGAGGAAATTTGGAACACTCTTTTCGGAGAAGCAACTTATTCTTTATGGACAGCGCCTTTCGCCGAGGGATCAAGTGTAAAAACAGATTGGAAAGAAGGAAGTAAAGCGCTGTTTCTGGATGGCAAAGGCCAAGGTATGGTTTCAATGATTGCAAAAAATATCCCCAATGAATATATGTCTATCAGGCATTTGGGATTTTATAAAGATGGCCTTGAGGATATGGATAGCGAAGAAGTTAAAAAATGGGCAGGTGCATTGGAAAACTACACGCTGAGGCCTTCCAATGGAAATACAGAATTGCTTATTGACATGGATATTTCTGAAGAGTACAAGGATTATTTTGATGATACCTGGCCTAAAGCATTGGAAAAGGTGAAGGAGCTTTCCGAAAAACAGCATCAACTTGCTTAATGCCCGATATATCTGTATCGCTAAAACGCAGACAGCACCTGGAGCGCTGTCTGCGTTTTAACTTATAAAATCATTTTCCAGCGAAATAGGTTTCACAAAATACTGTTCCGCCAGTTCTCTAAAAGACACCAACTGACCTTCAATCCATTCTGTACTAAAGCCTAGTTCATCTGCCATAAGACGGGCAACCAGCGGCGACATCTTTATCGCCGTATCGGCATCCAGAAATAATACTCTTAGTCTGCGAGCCAATACATCTTCTACGGTCCGAGCCATTTCATTTCTTACTGCCCAAACTATTTCCGCTTTTATATAAGGATGTCCCTCGATTATTTTTTCTCCCAGATACGGCTTCTCTTCAACAAGGTTTCGGATCTCCGGTTCGTCTGAGCCATAAACTGATAAATGACTGAAAGAAACATTTTTTGTAAATCCATGAATACGCATGCTTTTTGATGAGCAGGGGACCATTGCAAGCTTCCCAACTTTTATCGCCTTGTTCACTGTATCCTCAGCCATTTTCCGGTAGGTTGTCCATTTGCCCCCGGTTATGGTAATCAGGCCCGAATCAGCGACAATCAGCTTGTGACTTCTTAAGATGTCCTTTGTGATATTGGTTTCTTTATCCGGAGCTGCTAAAGGTCTTAATCCAGCATAGACCGACAATACGTCTTTTTCTGAAGGCTGACGAGTTAAATACTGACCCGCTGTTTCCAGAATAAATTCAATTTCGTCGTCCCGTGCAACCGGCTCAAGGCTTGGCTTATTTAAAGGTGTATCTGTTGTTCCAAGCACTACATAATTATACCAGGGCACAGCAAAGAGTACACGACCATCGGCGGTTTCGGGAATAAGCAGGGCTTTATTGCTTTCGAGGAAAGTCGGGGCTAATACCAGATGCACACCCTGACTTGGGCGAACGATTGGCTTTTTTGAAGCATTGTCCATGCGTAAGATATCATCTACAAAAACTCCGGTAGCGTTAACTATTACTTTAGCCTTTAAGTGATATTCGTTTTTATTCTCAAGATCGAATGCCTTTACGCCGTCTATTTTCCCGTTGCCGTCCTTCAACAAGCCCGTTACTTTAAAATAATTCAGCAATGTACCCCCCTTTTCCGCACAGGTTTGGGCGATATTAATCGCCAGTCTTGCATCATCAAACTGGCCATCCCAATATTCTATCCCACCTTTCAATCCTTCGGATTTAATCATAGGCATATCCTGCATCAGCTGCTCTTTCCTTAAAAGTTTTGATCTGCCAATACTATATTTACCTGACAGCCAATCGTACAGTTTCAAGCCAATCAGGTATTTTAATTTAGAGAACCAGGTATAACAAGGAATTATGAATGGTTGCTTTTTAACGATATGCGGAGCATTTTTCAACAATACACCCCTTTCCTGAAGAGATTCAAGAACTAAAGCAATATTACCCTGCGCGAGATATCGAACACCTCCATGAACCAATTTGGTACTCCGGCTTGAGGTTCCTTTCGCAAAATCAGACTGCTCAAGAAGTAAGGTCTTAAATCCTCTCAGGGACGCATCCAGGGCGGTTCCTAATCCTGTAGCTCCGCCTCCAATAACAATAATATCCCAGCTGCTATTATCCAGGCTTTTTACAAACAGGTCGCGGTTAAAATATCCTTCTCGAGTATCTCCCATACTATCGGCTTCAGTAGTCATGCACAATCCGGATTGCTTCACACAGCCTAGTGTGTGCGGTTCTATACTCCGAATTGATTTAAATGGTGATCAAGATGTTTATAAAACATAGTGTTCCATTCTTTAACAGATAACAGTCCAAAAGAATGTGATTCTTTTTTATCAAAATAACTCTCACCCAGTTGCTGAGTTTTAATGATATAGTCTATTAAACGCTTTTTTTCGATCTCAAAATCCTTTGAATCACTTATGATATAATGTGGAGCAGTTGGGTTATTCCGCTTATAAGGGGTGTCGCTAACAACGATCTTTTTCACAAAGGTCTTAAGAATAAGCTTCATCAAGGGATTGGGCTTTTTATGTTTGTCTTCATATACGGTTTCGTAGGTAACATTGCAATGTGCCAGCATCTGTGCTACACTCATTTTCCCCCATAAGGGCTGTGAATCTGGCTTTAGCTGATTTATGCGGGTTATGATTTCATCTGTAACAGTGGGGTCGAATATATTTTTCATGATTTAATAATAGGTTTTTTTATTGAATGGATTGCGTTTTTGACAGGATTGTTTGCGGAGATAATTTTTCTGCTGTTCATTGGCGCAGAGACATTGTCTTTTGTTAATATAAGGCAGGGTGCATTTATTAAAACAGCTTTTCTATAAATACGTTCAGCACTTCAATTAATATCAGGATGATTATGATCCACTCGAGCATGGTGCTGTGCCGGTATTGGAGCAGGGTACGAAAAAGTTCGAGGTTGTCTTTTACGATATTCAAACCTTCGTGGATGTTGCGAAAGCGCTCCTGGAGGTCGAATGTTCGTTTCATTCCCAGGTCGATTTTATTGAGGTTCTCATCGTCCCAGGTTTCGGGGGGTGAATCAAAAATATAGAGGTTCTCGGATATGCGGTTCTTAAGCAAAAGTGTTTTTCCGATATACTTTTTCAGGTTCTTTCCTGAGATATTTAACCGGCCCCTATTCTCCAGAATTTGGGTATGATAGTTTGTCTCTTCTAATAGTTTGCTGGTTTGCGAGTAGTAATAATCGAGCGCTACGGATTGCGCAACATTGAGCATAATGAGCCGGATAACCTGAATATCTGAGGCTTTTATGGATATTACGTTGTAGCCAATCTTATTCTCACCGGCATTGGTTTCTATCTCATACTCTTCGGTCATGTTTTCTTCGAAGAGATTTTTACAAAAAGGGGCAATGAGTCGCAGAAAGGAAGAGATTTGAATCGGATCGCAGTTTAAAAAGCAAACGACTCCATATTTAAATACATAGATGTATTCGCCGGTGGCGGTTTTATAAAATAACTCGTCAGAATCGCTGTAATATAACTCACCCTTGAAGACCGATTTAAATTGCTTAACGTCAATACTATCAGCAATCTGGTAGGATAAAACTTTCTGGGTGGCCATTTTTTAGTCCTGATGAAAAGCTCGCTTATTGGTAAAATAGTTTAATCAGGGTTTTGTTTTGGGCAGTATTGTAATGTGATAATGGGGGGGGGGGTTATGTTTTAAGATGGGGCTATAGGGAAGGCAGGGATTGGTAGGTCGGGGTTGGATCGGGGTGGTTCCAGCCCCGTCATTCTCGCGCAGGCGGGAATCCTAATGCAGAGCAAATTAAAAAAGGGGGTAATCTCAACCAGACGACTTTGTTTTCTTCTGCTCATCGGCGCAGAGGCCTAGTCCTTTTGGCCGCAAAAGTACCAAAACTCTTGTGCCCTCCCGAGGTGCCTTTCTGCACAGATCCCAGCACAGATTTGCCAGCAGCGCTCAGGACTGCGCCTGTTTACGCCTGCGCTTAGGCCTTTGCTTCGATAAACAGCCGATGCCCTTTTCCTGCACACAAAGCTTGCTGCTGGCCAATCTCTCTCCGGCACGGTCGGGATGGCACAATTCTTCGTAGGTTAAGGGTTGAAGTTATTGTTCTGTTGCTGGATGCGTTATACTCAAAAGAAATAACCAGTCCCGTCATTCTCGCGCAGGCGCGAATCTTAATGCAGGGTAAGACTTATGAGTACTGCGAGTGCGAAACCAGAAGGAGCTCCGACAGAGCTTTCTAGAAATGTGGCCGGACAGAGATTCTGGCAAATTTAGTTTTAGTACACTGTTAGTACAGTATGTGTACAGTATCTGTATAGTACCTGTACAGTATCTATACAGCAGTGTCTCAGTAATTGTCTCGTAAGTCAGGGTTTTGTTTATGTTGGGCTGCTGCGCTTACAATGATTGGTTCCAAACAGCATTTTTGCTTTCTAACACGCCTGCTAAGCATCCAAACTCCTCTCTAAAGAGAGGGTGCGCTCGGCGGTAAAAGTGGCGGGTGTGGGTTTTTATTTTTCTGCTTATGGAACGGTGGCGAGTAATTGTACGAGTATCATCGTTCTAACTACAAATCGTCCTCCACCCCGCCATGTCATTGCCTGATCGGCAATCATAAAGCGCCATGCCGGCGCCATGCTTATCTTGCTCAGTATCAGTGCCGTACAAAACAACGCAACCAATACAATTAAGTTAACGCTAGCAATTACATCAATACCTGTCTTTGTACAACAGCTAATTCTCTCCGTTTCCATGCTCTTTACCAGGTACACTAAGCAAAAATCTTTTTAGTTTTTCTATGAATTTCCCGAAGAGCTCCCGAACAAGCTTCTTTTTTGAGCTCAGCAGGAAAAACATCTTTAACCCCCCATTACAAATCTGTTTTTAGGAGACAATTGTTCACCTGATAAAAAAACTTGCCTTTAAGAGTATTTAAAATGCCTGTTCCGTATCTGCGCCCTACACTTAGTGTACCTTGTTCGAGACATGTTCGGAATTTTGGCTGGCTGTCCCGAACCTGTCTCGAACCTGTCCCGAACCTGTCCCCTGCAAGGCCCCCATCAAGGATACACAAGAGACGAATTTGGAAGTGACAATTAGAGTTTGTCGTAGGGTCAGGACTTATACCAGCAAGTTGATCAGTTTGTTCAGAGAGTAAAGGAAGGCTTGTTTTGCGTCAATTCCTTCTTTTCCTCGATTTCACTCATGTTTTGAATTTTTCTTTGGTGAAGTTAAAAAATAAGATATTTACTAAGCAAGGGCTATACAATGAATAAAGAAGCAGAAGAAATTACCAGTTACGGGTTTACTATAATTGAAAACGTCTATACGGAAAATGAAATTAATGCGCTGATAAGCGGAATAAATAGCGTAGATAACTCTAAGCCTCTTTTCAGAAAAACGAATGATTTATTTGCTATCCGCCAGTTCCTGAAAGAGGTACCCGGCGTTAAAGAACTGGTATTTAATAGCCGGCTTAAAGAAATCATTAATAAGCTTTTTGATGATTCTTATTTTGTAGTGAAGTCTATCTACTTTGATAAACCTCCTCAATCGAACTGGTTTGTGGCCTGCCACCAAGACCTCACCATTTCTGTGAAAAAGAAAACAGAACACCATGGTTTTGGCCCCTGGACAGTTAAACACAATCAGTTTGCTGTGCAGCCTCCCCTAACTATTCTGGAAGATAATTTTACGGTTCGCATTCATCTGGATGATACTAATGAAGATAATGGCGCTTTAAAAATTATTTGTGGGAGTCATTTAAAAGGAATCTACAGACCTGAAACTGTTGATCGAACTATTGAAAAAGAAGTAGCTTGTCCGGTGAAAAAAGGTGGAATTATGATAATGAGGCCGTTATTATTGCATGCATCTGGAAGAACCAGAAATGAGGCCAGAAGAAGGGTGATTCATATTGAGTTTAGCAGGATGGGATTGCCTGAAGGGATGGAATGGGCGGAGTATGAATCGGTGGTTTAATTCCGCGTCTGCGACAGGAGCTTGAACCTTGAAGTAAAGCCGCTCACACTTACATGTAGGAAGATGAAGGTTTGTAGAGGTATGGCCGGACAGAGTTCTGGTTTTCGAGGTGGGATTTCAGTCGCCCTGCGGAAGACTGAAACCAGAAAGGGCGAGTTTGTTGCCAAGGAATTAAACTCTAACGGCAATTCTGTAGATAGCGACTGTTAATACTTGTATTATGCAAAGAACTATTATATGTATATCTATAATCATGCTTTTGGCATCTTGTAGAACTAGCAAACCTGTTTATAAACCCTATAAATTTTCTATTCCCAAAGGGTTCACTCAGCTTTCGAAGACAGAGGCTGATTCACTAGTTAAGACCTTCGCTGGAAATTTTAAGAATGTCACATACTACAACTTTTATTTAAAGGACTCTATTGTGTTAGGTTTGCTAGTGAATAAAAATCCAAATCCGGACTATAATGTAAAGAAGCAAGTAGAATCTAATCATCAAGTTCGAACTCGCAATGATCAATATATACCTCAAAATGCAGAGAAATATGATGGTTATAGCATTGAGCAAAAGAATGGCTTAGAACTGGTGATTTCGAATTACCATTCCGTCATAAATGGGAATTTAATGTACTATAAGAGCTTCCTCACCCAAACTGGGGATGATGTACTTAGAGGGTTAGTTGTTTTTCCTCAGGCAGATTCTGTTAGAGGGCAGAGAGCATTGAATGAAGTTGTCAATAGTGTTAGCGTGAAACGGTGAAGAATTTCTACTTAAGGTTTTTTATATTGGTCGTTCCGCTACGCCTTTTACATTTAGCATATGGGAAGAAAGTATGCCATTCGCGGGACGACAAATAACGACAAAAGCGACAATTTGTATTTGTTAACAGAAGGGTGCAAAGAGCTTCAATTTTTATTAGATTGCTATCCTGATATGCCAGGATATTTCTCCCTTAGCTAATTGATATACATGAACCAGGCAGTCTATTTATTAATCCCTTTAATTTTTCTCGGATGGTATATTGTTACCTTAAGAGTACTTGTTTATTGGAGGATGCTTAAGCAGAAAACAATTTTTGATTATTTCATAGTCATCTGTTATTACACTATTGGTTTTATCCATTTCCCAATGAAACTCAGTGAAAATTTTCCAGATCAAAAGATACTAGCGCTATCACGACGATATGATAAGCTGTTAAAGTATTTTTATTTTAGTGTGACTACCGTGCTTACTTTTATTGTTCTGCTAATGGTTGCAGAAATGAAACAAAGGTCGAAATAAGGCTCATATCTTTGTTATTAATAAACCAGAAGGGTGACAGAAGCTCGAACCTTGAAGTAAAACCACTCGGGCACCTACATGGAGAAAGATGAAGGTTTGCAGAGATATGGCCGGACAGAGTCCTGGTTTTCAAGGTAAAGATTTAAGTCGTCCTGTGGAAGACTGAAACCAGAGGGGTTGCACAATGCAATGACACTTATAGTCCGTTGACTCAAAGTCGACAATAACCCATCTTGCGAAAGATGAGTATTAAGGTTAAAGTTGGACAAAGAATAAAAGTCCTTCGCACGCAATTAGCTATTTCCCAAGAAGCCTTAGCGAACAAAGCTAACATAGATAGAACCTATGTTACCGATGTAGAGAATGGACGTAGAAACATTTCTATCGAGAATTTGGAGAAACTTATCCTAGCTCTTGAAACAAATGTAGCGGACTTTTTTGCTGGAGAGGAATTTAAGAAATGAGTCAGGCATACTTTCGATCCTCAATTGAAAGGTTTTTAAAAACTGACGAAAACCTAATTATAGCTGAATTAAATAGAAGAAGTACAGAATTCGTTTCATTATGGACTATCGGTATAACATCTTGGGAAAGTTCAATACAAACTTTAAAGAACTCATTTGAAAAACTAATAGAACTATTACCTGAAGCTCTGAACTGGAATATTCTGCTCGAATACGAAATACCTCGTTTAGGAGGTCGACTGGATGCAGCAATCATAGCCCACGACATATTATTTGTTATAGAGTTTAAATTTGAACGCAGTAAATATGAGTTGGCAGATATAAGACAGACAGAAGATTATTGTCTTGATTTAGCTGATTTTCATTTAGAGAGCAGGAATAAAGCAATCGTTCCTATATTGTTGGCTCCTAAGGCCCCAGCTCATGAAGTTGCGTTCGCTACGACGAACGACAACGTCAAACCATGTCAGAAAGCTAACCAACACAATCTAGCAGACATCATTAAGTTAAATTATCTTAAATACCACTCTCCGTGTTCTGAATCAATAAATAGCGATCAGTGGGAGCAGAGTGAATATCAACCTACTCCCACGATTGTCCAAGCAGCAAGAGCTTTGTTTGCAGGGCAAAAGGTTGAAGCTATCACTAGGTCTCATGCAGATGCCATCAATCTTACTACGACCACTGAATATCTTATCCACAAGATCAATTTAGCTAAGTCTACCAATAAAAAGATGGTATGCTTTGTCACCGGCGTGCCTGGGGCTGGGAAAACTCTCGTTGGATTAAATGTAATTCATGAGAAACAGTTGTTTGGCGGCGATGATTTCAATACTGCCTACTTCTCCGGCAATGGCCCTCTAATTAACGTTCTTAGAGAGTCCCTTGCAAGAGATAACTATAACAGCAAATTATTTAAACATGAAGCCAAAAAAGGACTAAAAAAACCAACCAAAGGTGACTCTCACCATCAAGTTCAGGCAAAAATCCAAAACCTTCACACATTCATCAAAGACGGAATTCGAAAAGATACTCCTCCCACTGAACGTATTGTAGTTTTTGATGAAGCACAAAGATGTTGGAATGCGCAACATTTTTATAATAAAGGGCGACAAAATGCCAATAGGGACACTAAAACACCTATAGTAAAAAAATCAGAAGCTGAATTACTCTTCGAATTCATGAGTCGCCACGAAGGTTGGGCTGTAATCATCGCTTTAGTTGGAGGTGGTCAGGAAATTAATACAGGAGAGGCCGGTATTTCGGAATGGGGAAATGCTTTGAAAAAGCATCCAGATTGGCAGGTTCATATCTCACCACAATTGTTATCTGGTGATAGTACAACTGCAGGAAAAACATTATTCGATGATATCCCTAACAACTTAACCATTCATCAAAATGAAGGATTACACCTAAAGGTAAGTCAGCGTTCTTTTCGAGCATGCAACTTAAATGACTGGGTAAATGCATTAATTGATAATAAACCTGCAAAAGCCGAAGCTTTCGCCAAGCTAATAAAACAATCTTTCCCATTAAAAATCACAAGAGATTTAGATGCAGCTAAGGATTGGTTAAAGGCAAAAATATTAGGGACAAAACGCATAGGATTGGTGGCTAGTTCTGGAGCATTAAGATTGCGGCCTTATGGGATTAACGTCAAGGAATCGATCGATGAAGCAAATTGGTTTCTCAACGATGAAAAAGATGTTCGATCGTCTTATTATTTAGAAATCGTCGCCACTGAATTTGCTGTGCAGGGGCTGGAATTAGATTGGACGGGGGTTTGTTGGGATGCTGATTTAAGGCGAGCAAATGGAACCTGGGACTTCCGTGATTTTTCGGGGACAAAATGGAATCAAATAAGCACAGGAGACGCTCACCAATTTTTATTGAACACCTACAGAGTTTTATTAACTCGGGCTAGAGAAGGCTTGGTAATTTTTGTTCCTCTTGGTGACCAGGAGGATCCGACGCGCCTTCCTTCCTTCTATGACCCGATTTATGAGTATTTAAAATCGTGCGGTTTAGAAGACATATCAACTAGTTCAATGTCAACTGGCTAATATTTCCAGTTTGCCCTAAGCCACCAAGAGTTTGTCAATAATAATATTTGAAGAAATCCGCTGCTTCCTCTGTAAACTCCACCCCTTCAAACTCATGAAACCCATGATCTAATTCTTCATCCCATCTATCAAAATGCAAGTCAGGCATTCCCCACTCTTTTGCGTAAAACCATTGTCCATCTATCAATTTTGATTTAATCAATTCTGTTACCTGTTCAAGACTTAAGTTATTCGGGTTAGCAAATATTACTTGTCCATAATTTTTATAGTTTCCAGCATCTCGGTAGAGATAGGAGAATTTGATATTTGGCATCCTCAAATGTCGATCAACAAAAAGGGAAAGTCAATCGGATATAAGTGAACCTGTGATAAAGCAGGAGAAAACTATCCCACAAAGACCAAAACATCCAAATTAAACCCGGCTGCGCGGATACCGGCCATAGCGGCTAAGGCCCTGTGTAGTATGAGCAAAGACGGGGCTGCAGGAACCGATGAAGACGCTTGTTGATTTTCTAAAACAAGGATTTATAATGCTACTTTATACTCTACCGTAGCATTTTTGCTCACCGTAATCGAATCGAGATTTTGTACATTTCCATTAAGGGGAGAAATATACCAGCGGATATTTGTTTGAATACCCGAGGCTGTTTTAAGCGAGATGGTAGTGTCCAGATTGGGTTTAACCGGCAGCCAATAACCGAGGCCTGACTTACCACATGAGTACGAAAAATCTATATGTTTAACCGTTGAGGTACTACCGGCTGTAAGATGCAGCTTTATAAAACCGGGCCAGTGCATGGCAAAGTTTCGCTGTACAGGCTTATTAAAACTGGTACTATCAAGATCGAGTGTGAACACATGATTGTCGTTTAAGGGACGTATAAAATAGTTGCTGTGGGTGGCCGAGAGGGAAAAATATCCTTTACCCTCTTTAAACTTTGTACCATCGAATTTTATTGAATAGTCGCCATTTTGATTGGTTTTGGCATCTACAAGAAGGCGTGAATTTCCGAAGATGGAATAGCCGCCAGAGTGGTAATAGAATTTCAATTTTACATAAGGTCTCCCCTGATTGGTTGCCGAATCGGTTACCCGGCCTTTTAATTCGTAACAATTACCGGTACAGTTTACCCCGTCGAACAATGGATCTTTACAGGAATCCATGCGCATTAATAAGGTTGAAAGCACCAAGGAAAATATGGTAAACAGCTTCATGGCAAGTGATTAGGTTTTCAAATATATAAATTTGGGTGAAAATTCGGAGCAGGTGACATTGAAAGGGGAAGGCTTGATTATAAAGACATAATTAAAAAATTTCTAAGCAGGGAACGTTCGAACCGCAGATGAATGGACTATGCAGTGGCAGCTCTGTTCGATCTGATCATGCGGATTCTATAAGTCAAGTCAATTGCAACACAGGTAGGAAAAACCGTCAATGAATGGCTGAAAATATAAATTCTGACTTGGGAGGAAAGGACCTCGCTTACAGGTGATGAGCCATGTTATGAATTTCATAAACAACCGGAAGATCAGCTTCGGCCCAGTCTAAACTCAATAATTCTTCCGGTTTAAGCCAGCGATATTCCTGATGCTCATGTAAGGTAATCTGGCCTGCAACAATGCGGCACACAAACGGAATTAAGCGAATAGTTTTTGTGGCATATTGATGGATGCAGGGGCTTAGCGCAGATACAATTTGAATACTAAGATCCAGCTCTTCTTTTATTTCTCTGACCAGCGATTGCCCGGCACTTTCTCCTGCTTCGACCTTTCCTCCGGGGAATTCCCATTTTAAAGGCAAAGGCATAGTGGCGCTGCGCTGTGTTACCAGGATGCGTTGGTGTTGATCGATGATAATGGCGCAGGACACGTCTGTCATGCCGCTAAATTATTTAATTTTTGATGAAATATTTTTATATTTCAAAACCTTAATCCTTATAATGAAAACCTTAGTCTCCCTGGTAAATCTCGTATTACTTCTGATTCCATTTTCCTTATCGGCACAAAGCCCAAAGGTATCAACCGGACCAAAGCCTGATTGGGTAATAAATCCTGCATTGAATAATTACACCCCACCACTTAGAGAGATTAAGGATGGCTACTTTTTTCGTCAGGTTGAACAACAGATCAATGTAGATGAGCAAGCGTCTTATATACGTGTAATAAGAGAAATTGTAACGGAAACCGGCGTTCAAAATGCCTCTGAAATCTCCATTAGCTTCGATCCTGCATTTGAAAAACTACAGTTCCATTCAATAACAGTGTGGCGGAAAGGGCAACCCTTAAACAGGCTTATGTTAAAAAAGTTCAAGATCATCGCGGATGAAAAAGACCTCTCGCGTTTTATCTATCAAGGAACATTCAGCGCCTATTATATTTTAGATGATATCAGAAAGGGCGACCGGATCGATTTTTCATATACCCGCACCGGAAGAAATCCCATTTTTAGCAATAAATATAGCTCGCTCCTTTATCTCCGAGAATATAAACCTGTATCTCATAATTATACTAGTGTTTTAATATCTGCAAGCCGAAACCTGCATGTAAAAAGCTTTAACAAGCCCCCTAAGATGAATATGAGTGCAGCCGGGAAATTTATACGATATGAATGGGAGAGTTTTAAACAACCGCCGATTGAATATGAAGATAATACTCCGGGATGGTTTAATATCTGTCCGATGGTACAATTAAGTGAATACAGCAGTTGGGCAGAAGTAGCAGCTTGGGCAAACAGAATTAATCCCTCAAGTACTCATTTAAACGGAGCTGCCGGAGCTTTTACGAAGACTTTAAAAACGAAATACAAAAACGATCAGGAAAGTTCTTTTAGAGCTGCTGTAAAATTTGTGCAGGATGAAGTCCGGTATATGGGTGTTGAAATGGGTGAATATTCCCATAGAGCAAATACTCCCGAAAAAGTTTTCGACCAACGTTACGGTGATTGCAAAGACAAGTCACTCCTGCTGATTTCTATTCTTCGTGGCTTAAACATCAAAGCTGATATGGCTCTGCTGAGTACAGTGGAGAGGGACCAGGTACAAAACTATTTACCTTCACCGGGCATATTTGATCATGCCGTAGTATGTGCCACCGTGAATGGAAAACAAGTTTGGGTGGATGCAACCATGCAAAATCAAGGCGGAAAAGGAAGCTTTATCTACTTTCCGGATTACCGTAAAGCACTCATAGTAAATAGTTACACAAAAGGATTGACAGATATTCCCAAAAGCAAAAGAGGAAAGGTTGCTTCCTTCGAACGATATAAAATTCTTGATGCTAGCTCTGAAGTTGAGTTAGATGTAAAAACAATCTACACAAACTACGAGGCTGATTATATGAGAGGAAGCCTGGCTGAGAAAAGTCCGGCAGAAAGCGAAAAGGAATATCTCAAATACTATGCTCAGATTTATCCTAAAATAAAAGTGACCGACACGATTGTGGTAACGGATGACAAGGCGAAAAACGAACTTATTGTTCTGGAAAAATATTCTATACCAAAATTCTTTAAGCGCGACTCCCTTTCAGGGGCATACACCGCCGGATTTTATTCTAACAACATATCATATATTCTGCCTGATATTTCTGAAGGGCGAAAACAACCTTTATATGTTACTCAAAGTGCGGTGGACCATACTGTTTCTGTTGTGTTACCTAGTGGTTGGAATATTGACACTGAAACGCGTGAATTTAAAAGAGACCAGTATAACTTTAATTCTTCTCAATCATCTGTTAATGATACGCTTTCCCTACGATATTCATTTGAATACCTCGACAACTTTGTGCCTGTTGCCAATCTCTCAGAGTTTGCCAGCGACATTAAAACACTTAAAGATGATTTTCTTGTGTACAACATTGTTTACACCCCTGCATCAGTACCATTTTATCCCAACTATCTTCTGATCTGTTTTAGCATTGTATTGGTATTGACTTTTGGAGTGGTGGCATATTACACCTATCATAAACCCTCGTCCACTTCCTTTTACAGCAGGCAACCAATGGAACTGGGTGGCTGGCTGATAATAATTATTCTGATACTTGTTGCGACGTTTTTTAACGGGTTAAAGGAAATCATAGATGAGAAATACCTTGATTTGAACACCTGGGAATATTTTTCTGCCAGAAAAACCTCAACCTTCTATAAAATATTTTTAGGAACTAAGCTTGTGACGATGATCTATATTGTTTGCTTTACGGCTTTCTGCTTTTTTCTGATGATTAAAAAACGCGACATTTTACCTAAACTGATATCCGTATATTTTGGCACGGCGGCCATTTTAGTCAGCATTATTCACATTTTAACTACCAAATTATATGGCGAGGAATCCTCACCGCTTGACACAGTCGTATATTTTATAGTCTCGTCTTTAGTCGGTATTTATTATTTCAAGTCTTCAGAAAGGGTAAAAGAGACCTTTGTTGTGAGATCAAGACCAAGGGAATAAGCCCCGCGAGGATGGCGACTCTAGTATTTTCAGGACGGAACTTTAAAAAAGCCCTGCATTACATTTGTTTAAATCGATATGTAGTGCAGGGATCGGAATAGCTTGGAGGAATTTCTTTTTTTTCAAAAATCACTCCTTCAATACCATATCAATACACATCACAGCGGCCAGAATCAGCAAACGTGCTTTATCATTGGGAGGTACAACATCATCAATCTCGAGCATATAATTGTCGGCCGTTGTAAATAGCTCACGACCTAAACCAGCCCATTTTTTACGCACTTTGGCCAAAACAAGGTCGCCTTTGCTGAAGTTAAACTCCCAGCTGCTCCATTTTCCTTTTAACACGCAAAGGGTTTCGCCCATAGGGTCCTGCACTTCAAACTTACCGCCAATAGAAAGCATGCGTTGCCGAAAACGACCCACTAGCACTTCGTTATGATCGAACACTTCTACCACGGAACGAAAAATGGTAATACCACGCTTTACCCGCACAACAGGCAATCCGTTTACATCATTGATACAAATATTAAAAGGTGTTTGTCTTTTATATTCGGTAAAGCGGAAAAGTTTGGTAAAAATGCCAAGATCTGGCTCGCGGCATTGCATTATCGTTTGCTGGCTGGCGGGATCAATAATGTCATAATTATTGGCTGCTTTGAAAATACCTCGGTGTTCTTTAACAAAAAACAGGTTTTGATTTAAAATAGGGTTCATGATAAAGGTTTATTTCAGAGCAAGGTAATATCAATTTTCGTGTTTTTCGGCTAAAAAGGTCGCGATTTCTGCTTTCCTCACAAAAAAACTCGAAAGTATTTAGTATGCCCCTACAAATCTCAGAGAAATAATTAATTTAGGACCTTTTAAATAAACTATGATTATAATAGCTGACGGAGGATCTACCAAAACAAATTGGTGTCTTCTAAATGATGAGGGACAGAAAATCTATTTCAATACCGAAGGTTACAACCCGTACTTTGTTGATGGTGAGTATGTAATTGATTCTCTCAAAAAAAATCTTCCCCAGGATTTACAATACGATAAGATCACTGAAGTCAACTTTTACGGAGCAGGTGTACATAACGAGGAGAAGGCTAATGAACTAAAAGATGCGTTCCAGGTTATATTCCATAGCAGCAAAATTTTTGTCGGTCATGATCTTTTAGCTGCGGCACGTGCATTATTAGGCAAATCAAAAGGCTTTGCCGCAATATTAGGAACCGGCACCAATACCTGCATTTACGATGGAGAAGATGTGAGTGTTCAGATAGATTCGGGAGCCTATATTTTAGGCGACGAAGGAAGCGGCTGTTATATCGGGAAAAAACTACTTTTAGACTATTTAAGAAACTACATGCCTGAAGCGGTAAGGGCAAATTTCTGGGAGACCTACAAACTTACTCCAGATGATATCCAGGAGAATGTTTACTCTAAACCCCTGGCTAATCGCTTTTGCGCTCAGTTCAGCAAATTTGTTTACGACAATACTGCGAACATTGAATATACGCACAATCTGGTAAAAAGCTCTTTTAATGATTTTTTCAAAAACCTGGTAAGTCACTATCCCAACTATCAGGACTACGAATTGAATTGCATTGGATCTGTGGCTTATAACTTCCGGAACGTGTTAGAAGAAGTTGCCACCGAATGGGGTATGAAGCTTGGCAAACTTATCCGTTCACCTATAGATGATCTGGTGAAGTATCACATCGAAAACCCCTCAGTATAATATAGAATAAGACCTATAAGGTTTTGAAAACCTTATAGGTCTTACTACCTCTATTCCTCCTTCATAAAAGAAAGTTCCTTTTGAAATAATTTAGCATACTTCCTTCTGTCGAATTTATACAAAGTGGCCGCCCTGTACGATACTCCACGTTGCTTTTCGTCAAGTTCTTTCAGAATATCGTAGTTTAACATTTTCTTCCTGAAATTTCTTTTGTCCAGCTTCCTGTTCAGGATGGCTTCATATACATGCTGCAACTGCGTTAGCGTAAACTTTTCTGGCAGCAGCTCGAAGGCAATTGGCTGATAACTTATTTTACGACGAATTTTCTGAAGACTTTTTTCAAAAATAGCGGTGTGGTCGAACGCTAATTTAGGAAGATCGGATACGGGATGCCAGAAAGCTTTCTTCGCAAAATGTGTTACCGGTTTCAATTCCTTATGGCCTGTAAGCCTAATCATAGCATAATAGGCTACAGTTATTACACGCCCTTCCGGATGCCTGTCTACCTCGCCAAAAGTATAAAGCTGCTCCATATATATATCGCGTAAGCCTGTAAGCTCATACAGAATACGCTCGGCAGCTACATCAATCCCTTCATTATGCTCTACAAACAATCCAGGCAGGGCCCACCAGTCCTTAAACGGATCGGTATTACGCTCAATCAACAAGATTTTTAGCTCGCCTTCCTGAAAACCAAAGATGACGCAATCTATGGTAAAAACAGATTCAAATATGGGTAGAGATGCTTGCAAGATATTTAGTTTAGCCTTTGAATGATAATATTTACGCAAAGGTGAAAAAAAAAATTTGCAATAATTTACTTAGTGTAAAAAATACACCTATATTCGTAAAAAAAATAATACACTTGAGTTCAATTAAAAAAATAGGTGTTTTTACTTCAGGCGGCGATGCTCCTGGAATGAACGCATGTATACGTGCAGTAGTTAGAACAGGCCTGTATTTAGGCAAACAAATGGTTGGTATCCATCAGGGATATCAGGGTATGATCGAAAAAAAGTTCAGTGATATGGACTCAAGATCGGTATGTCATATTATTCAACAAGGGGGCACCATTTTAAAAACAGCCCGCTGTATGGAGTTCAGAACTCCCGAAGGACGTGCTCAGGCCTATAAAAATCTAAAGGAAGAAGGTATTGATGCCCTGGTTGCCATTGGCGGCGATGGTACCTTTACAGGAGCCGAATTACTATCGAGAGAGTTCGACATCCCGGTAATGTGTATTCCGGGAACGATCGACAACGATTTATATGGTACCGATTTTACACTGGGTTACGATACTGCAACCAACACGGTAATTGAAGCCATCGATAAAATCAGAGATACGGCTGCATCTCACGACAGGTTATTCTTCGTTGAGGTGATGGGTCGCGATTCTGGTTGTATTGCTCTACGTGCAGGAGTTGCCGGAGGCGCAGAAGCGATTTTGCTTCCTGAAAAAGAAACTGGCATTGATGACCTGATCGAAAAACTTGAAGCAGGTGCGGATAAAAACAAGACTTCGAGTATCGTAATTATTGCAGAGGGTGAAAAGAATGGCGGAGCCTATAATGTAGCTAAACATGTTAAAGAAAAATTCAATTATTACGACATTAAAGTGACCATTTTAGGGCACCTTCAACGAGGTGGCTCACCTAGCAGTTTCGACCGGATTCTTGGAAGCCGTATGGGCTATGCTGCTGTAAATGCCCTGGAAGCCGGAGAAACCCGAAAGATGGTAGGCTTGCGAGGAAACAAAATGCAACTTACAGAACTTACTGAGGCGATAAACAATCATTCATTCAACCTTGAGGAGGACCTGATGGAAATGTCCCATATCTTAGCTCTTTAATGATCGCAGTAGTCTATAGCGGTTCCAGATTTGCCGATTGGAAGCTTTCCGATAAAGGAGAAATTGTTTCTGCTTTCAAAACCTCGGGAATTAATCCATTCTTCAATGATGAAAAAGCTATAACCCTTCTTCTGAATAAAACCAACGAGTTAATATATCATGCAGAAGAAATAAAACGAATTTATTTCTTTGGCGCCGGAGCTTTTTCTAAAAGCCGGCAAAAGATCGTCGAAGATGCATTCACAAAGTTTTTCAGGTTCAGCAAAGTTGTTGTAGAACATGATTTAACAGCGGCTGCCATCGCAAGCTGCAACGACAAGCCCGCTTTGGTAGGCATTTTAGGAAGCGGATCGAATGCGGCCTATTTCTCAGGAAAAAAAATCAAAGAGAATAACTACGGACTTGGTTATGTGCTGGGCGATGAAGGCTCTGCCAATTGGCTGGGCCGGATGCTCTTAAGAGATTATTTGATCGGTGATCTGCCCAAAAAAATAGAACAGGCTTTTAATCAGAAATATTCGCTGGACAGGAAACAAATTCTTGATAAAGTATACAAGCAACCCTATCCTGTTTTATTTTTAAGCTCCTTTGCTGATTTGCTGCTCGACCACCAAAAAGAAGAGTATGTAAAAAAACTGGTTATTAGCGGTTTTGAATGTTATTTCGAAACTTATATTATTCCTCTTTCAAAACAGCATCAAAACTTACCTTTGCATTTTGCAGGAACAGTTGCTGCCGGTTTCGAAACATGGTTAAAAGACAGTGCTAAAAAATACGGATTCTCGATAAGTTCGGTTATCAAAGAACCGATCTATAATGTCTTAGAATATTACGCGAACAAAAATTAAATCATATGGATATTCAAAAGCATAAGGTAAATTTGCCGGCTAATGATATTCGTTATAATTAGAAACAAATAAATAACAATAAAATGAAAATTGGAATTAACGGTTTCGGCCGTATTGGCCGTTTAGCTTTTAGAGCAGCTTCATTACGTAATGATATAGAGGTTGTGGGAATTAATGACCTGGTTGAGCCAGATTACATGGCTTATATGTTAAGATATGATTCAACGCATGGTAAGTTCGAAGGAACAATAGAGGTAAAAGATGGTAATCTGGTTGTAAACGGAAAAACTATCCGTGTTACTGCGGAAAAAGATCCTGCCAATTTGAAATGGGATGAAGTTGGTGCTGAGGTTGTTATTGAATCAACTGGTTTATTCTTAACTCAAGACACAGCTGGAAAACACATCCAGGCTGGTGCTAAAAAAGTTGTTATGTCTGCACCTGCAAAGGATGATACTCCAACTTTTGTAATGGGTGTGAATCACAAAGAATTAAAAGCTGATCAAAATATCGTTTCAAACGCATCTTGTACTACTAACTGTCTTGCTCCTATCGCTAAAGTATTGAACGATAA
The DNA here is from genome assembly GCA_965650335.1 of uncultured Pedobacter sp. GTDB lineage: Bacteria > Bacteroidota > Bacteroidia > Sphingobacteriales > Sphingobacteriaceae > Paradesertivirga. The sequence continues at coordinate 36,332 of CBFGOI010000008.1, forward strand.
ATTCGGAATTCTTGAAGGCTTAATGAGCACAATACACGCGGTTACTGCTACTCAAAAAACTGTTGATGGTCCTTCTGCAAAAGACTGGAGAGGCGGACGTGGCGCTTATCAAAACATCATCCCTTCTTCTACAGGTGCTGCAAAAGCGGTTGCTTTAGTAATCCCTGCATTAAAAGGCAAATTAACAGGTATGGCTTTCCGTGTACCAGTTGCTGACGTTTCTGTTGTAGATTTAACAGTTAAATTAGAGAAATCTGCTTCTTACGAAGATATTAAAGCAGCGATGAAAGAAGCTTCTGAAGGCGAACTTAAAGGCATTTTGGGTTATACTGAAGATGAAGTTGTTTCTGCTGATTTTATTGGAGAAACCCGCACTTCTGTTTTTGATGCAAAAGCAGGAATTGCATTGAATGATAACTTCGTTAAAGTGGTATCATGGTACGATAACGAGTGGGGTTATTCAAACAAGATTATTGATCTTGTTCAATTAATCGGAACTTTAAAATAAGCTACATAATACATTTAGAAGCCCTGCAAATTCATTGCAGGGCTTTTTTATTTATTGCCGGCCCCATCACAACAGCTCTGCCATAAATAAAAAAAGGCCTTCTGAATATCAGAAAGCCTTTTTTTATTTAGTTTTTTATACTACCAAAACTTGGCGGTGCGGTTAAATCTCTTTAAAACCACCCCCGTAAGTGGCGGAAGATTTATTGCAGCCGATTGCGGTTTACCCTGCCAGTGCACTGGCTCAGAAGAAAACTCCTGCTGGAGTTCAAAGCCACTACCGTAAAATCTTTCTTCATCCGAATTGAATATCACCTGCCAGTCGCCGTGATGAGGCAAACCAATACGGTAATTTGGTCGCGGAACCGGTGTCATATTTAACACAACTACAAGCTTGTCATCTGCATGATTACCCTTACGGCAATAAACCAGTACCGATTGCTCCGAATCATTCACTTCAATCCATTCAAACCCATCCCACTCGAAGCTCTTCTCATACAAGGCAGTTTCCTTTCTATATAAGTGATTCAGGCCTTTCACCAATTCTTTCATGCCTTTATGAGGAGCGAACTCCAACAGGTGCCAATCCAGCGAAAGATTTACGTTCCATTCTGAAGTTTGAGCAAATTCATTGCCCATATATAAAAGCTTGGCCCCCGGATGAGTGAACATATAGGTGTATAGCAGGCGAAGATTAGCAAAGCGCTGCCACTCGTCGCCAGGCATTTTATAAATCATAGACTGCTTACCGTGCACCACTTCATCATGTGAAAGCGGTAACATAAAATTCTCGGTAAAGGCATAAACCGTACTGAAAGTAATTTGGCTATGATGATATTTGCGGTGAACCGAATCCTGCTCAAAATATTTGATCGTATCATTCATCCAGCCCATCATCCATTTCATTCCAAAGCCAAGGCCTCCGGTAAACACAGGCCGGCTCACGCCAGGGAATGCTGTAGATTCTTCTGCGATGGTTTGAACGTCGGGAAAGGCTGAATACACCGCCACGTTAAATTCTTTTAAAAAACTGATTGCTTCCAGGTTCTCACGTCCGCCAAATTGATTAGGAATCCATTCACCTTCTTTCCTGGAGTAATCGCGGTACAGCATTGAGGCCACGGCATCCACACGTAAGCCATCTACATGGAAGCGGTCAAGCCAAAATATTGCGTTACTGATAAGGAATGAACGCACTTCATTTCGTCCATAATTAAAAATGTACGACTTCCAGTCAGGATGAAAACCTTCTCGTTCATCGGCGTGCTCATAAAGATGGGTTCCGTCAAACTTGTATAAGCTGTGTATATCTCCCGGAAAATGCGAAGGCACCCAATCCAGGATTACTCCAATTCCATTTCTGTGGAGCTCTTCGATCAGAAACATTAAATCCTGTGGAGTGCCATACCGGGACGATGCAGCGAAATAGCCGGATACCTGGTATCCCCATGAGGGATAATAAGGATGCTCCATTATGGGCATAAACTCAACATGAGTAAAACCCATTTCTTTAATATAAGGAACTAAGCTCTCGGCTAATAAGCGATATCCCAAAAATATGTCAGGATTCTCGGGACTGCGCATCCAGGAACCCAAATGCATTTCATAGACCGAGTACGGACGGGTGAGTGAATTGTTCTCATGGCGGTTTTCCATCCAGTCGGCATCGGCCCATTCGTACCAGGTATCCCAAACTATCGAAGCAGTGCGTGGGGGTTCTTCCCAGCGCAAAGCATAGGGATCTGACTTTTCAAGCTCTTCTCCCTGGTTAGAACGTATATAAAACTTATAAACCTCCCCGTTTCCAATATGAGGTATAAACCCTTCCCATATACCTGAACTATCCCAGCGTACAAATAGAGGATGCGACTCTGGATTCCATCCGTTAAAGTTTCCTATTACAGAAACGATTGCTGCATTGGGAGCCCACACAGCGAAATATGTACCGGTGCGACCATCAACCTCAACAACATGAGACCCAAGCTTCTCGTATAATTTGTAATGTTTCCCGGATCGGAATAAATGAATATCGAAATCTGTTAGTTTAGAAAATACAACTACATTGTTTTCTAAAGGTTTGGCAGTAGCGACTGGCATTTTACCAGCTGCTACAGATGTGCTTTTTACGGACTTCGCTTTCTTTTTATTCTCCATTATCTCTGGACCTGAATCTCTTTAAAGTTTTTATTGGCTTTTATTATAACACGTTTAAGGTGATCAAAGTTTAAACTCTTATAATGCACTTCCTTACCATCTACCAAGACTTTTGATGGTTGGAAAGGTAAACCTATAAATTTTAGTTCATATGTTTCATATCTCGGAGTATATAATCCTTCAGAACTTTGTTTTATGGTACACGACAAGGCATCCCCTTTTACTACAAACTTTTTCTCGGTATAGATATCTTGCTCGTAAGCAAACGTATCGCCATGATCTTCGTAATAAAATGAATTTACCTCAATGTCTGAATAATAGATTTGAAATTTAATCTCGTCAGGCTCAATTTCGCCAACATACTGCATTAACGGCCATTCAGGAATCACGGAACCCGCTTTAGCGAAAATCGGCATACTGTCTAACGGAGTTGGAACTTCATGTTCTCTGCCACCTTCCATGAGCTCATGCGTCCAATAGTTATACCATTTACCTTTCGGCAAATAAACCATTTTTGATTGTTGCCCCGGTTCAAATACAGGAGAAATAAGGATTTTATCTCCAAAAGTAAATTCGTCTTCTCTCCCCCGGTTTAAAGGAACATCCTGCTCAAGCATCACCATCGGACGTAAAATCGGGAAACCGTATTTGTGGTGTTCCCAGTATGCCGAATAAATATAAGGCATCAGCCGGTAGCGGAGCTCAATAAACTTGCGGTTTATATCTTCATATTCTTTGCCGAAGCTCCATGGTTCGCGTTCGCGGGTATCACCTGCAGAGTGCGCACGCATAAATGGCGAAAAGACCCCTAACTGAATCCAGCGTGTAAACAATTCACCATCGGGTTCGCCCGTAAATCCACCAATATCGGTACCACACATAGATATCCCGGAAATGGATAAACGCTGACACTGTATGGATGCAAGTTTTAAATGATCCCAGGAGGCAAGATTATCTCCTGTCCAAACTGAAGAATAACGTTGCACTCCAGCATATCCTGAACGGGTGATTGTAAACGGGCGCTTATTTTTAAACAGCTTTTTTAAGCCATCATAGGTTGCACGTACCATTTGCATACCATACACATTATGCGCCTTACGATGCGATCCGCGGTGCCCATCATATTGATGTCTGACATCATTAGGAAAAGATCCGGATCCAAACACTGCAGGTTCGTTCATATCGTTCCACACACCTGCAACGCCATCGTCTACTAACCCTTTAAATAGAGTTCCCCACCATTCTCTTACTTCCGGATTGGTATAATCGGGAAACTGACAGCGTCCTGGCCATACATGGCCTTCCATGAAATAATCGTCGCTTCGGCGACAAAAATATTTTTTCTCTTTTCCTTCTTTAAATACCCAGTAATTATCATCCACTTTAATACCAGGATCAATAATTACAACCGTTCTGAACCCATCGTCAAGAAGTTCTTTAATCATCTTCTTTGGATCTGGGAAATATTTTTTATTCCAGGTAAAGCAGCGATAGCCATCCATGTAATCAATGTCAAGATACAGAGCATCACAAGGAATTTTTCGGTCGCGGAAGTTCTTAGCCAAAGCCTTTAACTTGCTTTCCGGATAGTAACTCCAACGGCACTGGTGATATCCGAGGGCCCATTGCGGAGGCATTGGATGGGTTCCGGTTAAGCTATGGTATCGCTTAACAACGTCCATCATATGCGGGCCATGAATATAATAATACTGCAGCTCGCCGCCATCAGCCCAGAATGACGTTTTATCGACATCCTGATGAGCGAAATCGAAATGGGTTTTATATGTATTATCAAAGAAAATTCCGTAACAGATATCCTCTTTAACACCTAAATAAAACGGAATAGCCCTGTATAAAGGATCCTGATCTCTGGCAAAAGAATAAGTATCGGTAGCCCAGTTAAGGAATCGCCGTCCCCTGATATTAAAGGTGGTCGGCTTATCGCCTAATCCGTAGAATGATTCGTCAGGACTGCACTGTTTTGTACAATACACATAATAACCGCCGAAATCCACATTTTCTTCCCAGTGCATGGTAGAATAATCGCTGTTGATTACCCGACTTGCATTATCTTCAAACGAGATAAGAAAATCCTTTTTGTCGATTACACAAGCTACTGTATTAGTCTCAACTCTATAATTTTCTTCAGTTTCTTTAAATGAAAATACGGTTGCGTGCTGTTCTAATTTAGGCACAGCATAAGAAAACTCATCTAAAAATGTTCCGTGGGGCGCTAACTTTACTCGTATAATTTCATCACTCACGACTTTTACTTCTACTACTGCACTACCGTCAGAAAAGTAAAAATTATTATCCTGTTGACTATATTCTACAACACTCTGCAGATAAACTTTTTCAATGGGCTTTAAACCAATAATAGGGTTGTTTACATGGTGCACCCCCTCTTCTAACTGCTCTATACTAAACTCAGGTAGTTCCGGCAATTCCGGTAAAGGCTCTTTCTCGTCTGTCATTCAATTCCAATAAACACGCTGATAATCTATAGCATCGGATGATATTATCAGCTTTTAAATATACTACCTTCTGAACGGCTATAGACGTTCTTAGTTTTAAAGGTTAGTTAATAATATCTTATATCTTGCAAGTATACTAAATACCAATCCTAAAATAGGAAAAATGTTGAAACACCGATACCAATTCGGCAAATAAAATCAGTGGATTTCTTTAAAGACAATTTGATTGAGCCTGAGATTTTATTTATTATTATAATTCTCGATATGAACGGATTAAAAGCGATTGTCAGTATAGCCTTTTCAATAACATTTATTGTGTTGCTCAATATCAAATTAGGCAGCATTCCTCCTTTAGGTAAATTCTTAAGTCCCTTTACGGGATTCTGGCAAAATGCTGAAAGATTAGCTGAATACGATGATGCTATCGCACTTAAAGGATTAAAAAGCACCGTTCAGATTTCATTTGATGAGCACAGCATTCCTCATATTTTTGCAGATAATGAGTATGATCTATATTTTGCTCAAGGTTATATAACTGCCAAAGACCGTTTGTGGCAACTTGACTTCCAAACTCGTTTTGCTGCCGGAAGGCTTTCGGAGGTTATAGGTGAAAAAGCTTTAGAACTCGACAGGTATCAGCGACGTTTAGGCATGGGTTATGGTGCCGAAAACATGGTTAAGGAAATGGACAAGTATCCGCTAATAAAAGCCATGACACAGGCATATGCAGACGGAATAAATGCTTACATAGCAGACTTAAAGCCTGAAGATTACCCAATAGAATTCAAAATACTGGATTATAAACCAGAGAAATGGACAGTATTGAATACGGGGCTTTTATTGAAATTAATGTCGGCTACCCTTGCCGGAGGCTCTGATGAGTTCTATATGAGCAATGCCCTGAGAAAATTTGGCAAGGAAACAATGGATGATCTATTTCCGGATTATCCTTTTAAAGATGAACCAATCATCCCGAGAGGAACAAAATGGAATTTTCAGGATTTAGCTCCTCCAGTTCCGTCGGGCATCTTAGCCAAACCCACCACGATTCGTACTCGTCAACGGGACGAGGGAATCGGCAGTAACAACTGGGCTGTTTCCGGAAGTAAAACCGCTAGCGGCTATCCGATACTCGCAAACGATCCGCATTTAAATTTAACACTCCCGGCGATCTGGTATCAAACACAGTTAAACGGACCCGGAATAAATGTATATGGGGTTTCAATACCAGGAGCTCCGGGTATAATAATTGGCTTTAACCAAAAGACAGCATGGGGAGTAACTAATTCGGGAACGGATGTGCTGGACTGGTATCAAATAAAGTTTAAAGACGGTCAACACAAATATTATTGGCACAATAAACAATGGAAGCCTCTAAAGACGCGGGTTGAAAAAATAAGGGTGCGAGGAGAAAAAACGGTACTCGACACCGTTCTATATACCCATCACGGACCAGTGGTTTATTTAAAAAAGCCTGATTTTGCTAAAGCAAATAATGTTCCTGAAGGCTATGCACTTCGTTGGATTGCCCACGACCCATCGGTAGATATTGCAACCTTTTATTATTTAAACCGGGCTGCCAATTATGACGATTACCGGAATGCTTTGCGCTATTATATTGCGCCGGCTCAAAATTTTGCCTTTGCAAGTGTTGATGGAGACATCGCATTAACCGCGGGTGGATATTTCCCTAAAAAAGGCCAGGGCCATGGAAAATTTCTTTTGGATGGAACAAATGCTGCGGATGACTGGAAAACGAGAATTCCCTTTGAACAAAATCCTGTTATTAAAAATCCGGCGAGAGGGTTTGTAAGTTCGGCAAATCAGAACCTTGCAGATAAATCATATCCCTATTATTTGAACTGGGAATTTGCAGGTTATGAACGCGGAAACAGAATTAACACTGTGTTATTGAAGATGAATAAGATTACCGTAAACGATATGGTAAAACTACAAGCCGATAATTACAGCAACCTTGCAAAAGATGTTTTACCCACCATGCTTAAGCTGGTAAGATTAGAAAAACTTAACGCAAGTGAAAGGGAGGCTTTTAACAGCGTCCAGAAATGGAAATATAATTTTGACGCGAATGAAATTGGTGCCAGTATTTTTGAGATCTGGCAAAAAGATGTTTATAATAAAATATGGGCAGATGAATTTACCAACTCTGGCTCGCCCATGCGGTTTCCTAATCGCGACAGAACAGTTCACTTATTTTTGGAAGAACCCGATGCAAAATGGTTCGACAATATAACTACCCCGAACAAAAAAGAAACTCGTGTCGACATAGTAAATAATGCCTTTAAGTTCACGGTAGACAGTTTACAACGAAAATTTGGCGCTCTGGGAAGAAATTGGCAATGGGCAAATGTAAAACACAGCAATGTTCCTCATTTGGCAAAAATCGCCGGCTTTGGCTCAGGATTATTAAAAACCGGTGGCTCTAAAACTTCAATCAATGCCTTGAACGAAAGTCACGGCCCCTCATGGCGCATGGTTGTGGCATTGGGTAAAGAAACAAAAGGATATGGCGTTTTTCCAGGTGGGCAATCTGGCAATCCCGGAAGTGTTTTTTATGATGATATGATCGACACATGGACAAACGGAAAACTGAATGAACTTCTGTTCTTAAAAACAACCGGTGAAAAAAGTAAGCGAATAAAGAACCGTCTAACGCTTAACCGTAAATAAAAAACGTTTGAATTTTCAGATTAAGATACATGTTAGTATTACCAATTTTTTTTCTCGCACTGATTTTGCAACTCTTTCTGCCCTGGTGGATAATCGGAGTGCTTGCATTCGCCATTGCGGCATGGCAAAGTAAAAGTGGAGCCCATGCCTTTAAAGGTGGCTTTACTGCAATATTTCTTTTGTGGTTCATGATGAGCTGTTGGAAGAGTCTGCCGAACGAAAACATATTAGCCAACCGTGTGGGACAAATGCTGATGTTGCCAGACTGGCCCTTTACATGGCTATTTGTTTTACTGATCACTGCTGTGATTGGCGGACTGGCAGCAGGGTTTGCAGCTCTGTCCGGATTTTATGTCCGCAAGGCTTTCATAAAAAGATAGCAGCACGAGCGAATCATTCTTATCTTTGAACGTGACAAGCATTGATCCGAAAAAAATCTTCAATATCCAATCCGAAAAAGACTTCACAAACCTGGCTTTGGATATTTTTCGCTACCAGTCTGTTGAAAACGAAATATATTCAGAATTCGTAAGGGCTTTAGGCGTAGATATCAGTTCGGTAACAGACATTAAGACAATTCCTTTTTTACCTATCGAGCTATTTAAATCGCACACCATTCAATGCGGAACCGAAGTTCCTGAGATTGTCTTTTCAAGTTCGGGTACTACAGGTGCCATACAAAGTAAACATCCGGTAAAAGATATTTCAGTTTACGTGGAAAGTTTTAGAAAAGGCTTTGAATATTTCTATGGTGATATAAGCGAATACACCTTACTTGCCCTGCTACCTTCCTATCAGGAACGTGATGGATCTTCATTGATTTATATGGTTGATGATCTGATAAAAATCAGTAAGAATACAGATAGTGGCTATTTTCTTTACAATCATGATGAGCTCTATTCAGTTTTACTTCGCCTCAAGGCACAAGAAAAAAAAACCATTTTGATGGGAGTGACTTATGCTTTGCTTGATTTTATTGAAGCATACACAATAAATTTTCCCGACTTGACTGTAATGGAAACCGGCGGAATGAAGGGTAAACGCAAAGAAATGATCAGGGAAGAATTGCATAAAATACTTTGCGCCGGCTTTGGGGTTAAAGAGATACATTCCGAATACGGAATGACAGAACTTCTATCTCAAGGCTATTCGAAAAGTGAAGGAAAGTTTAGTTGTCCTCCATGGATGCAAGTTTTTATCAGAGATACAAACGATCCTTTCTCCATACTAGAAGCCGAAAAAACTGGCGGCATCAATATCATTGATTTAGCCAACCTCCACTCCTGTTCATTTCTTTCAAGTCAGGACCTGGGTAAAAAATATGCTGATGGAAGCTTTGAAATACTTGGCCGCTTTGACAATAGCGATATCCGCGGCTGCAATCTTTTAGTTCAATAATGCTTAATATTTCGTTGAGCTTTTGATTTTTCATAATTTCAGCCTTTCATAAACAATGATGCTCAAATTCATTAAAAAAAATTCCAGTAAGCTACTGCTTGTTCTTTATATTGTTTTACCATTCGTAGCAGCATTAAAGCAATACCTTAAAGGTAGTTTTAACAACTATTTAATTTTTAAATATACTTTCATTAATACTATCCACGGCGAAGGCCTGTTTCAGGAACAACCTCAGTTTTTCTTCGATTCCAATCACTACGGTCCTTTTTTCGCCTTAATATTTGCTCCTTTTGCACTTTTACCAGATTTTCTTGGAATCCTATTATGGGCTTTATTTGTGTCGCTGGCCCTATATTTTGCCGTAAGAAAACTGCCGGTTTCGGAAACACATCAAAATCTGATCCTACTAATTCTTTCACATGAACTGCTGACCTCGTTGTTTAATCTTCAGAGTAATGCTTTTATCGCAGCACTGATCATACTCACCTTTGCCTTTGCTATTAAGCACAAAGAAATTCTATCAGGCTTGTTAATTGCTATCGGCTTTTTAATAAAACTTTATGGAATTGTAGGCTTTGCTTTTATTCTTTTTGCCAAAAATAAGTTAAAATACATCGTCTCCTTTGTTGTATTTACAGCCCTTTTGGCATTTTTACCAGCGCTAATTTCCTCGGTTCCTTTTCAAATACAGGGCTACCATGATTGGTATGTATCGTTAAGCACTAAAAACAATCTAAACCTGGGGTCAATTATGCAGAACATCTCTGCAATAGGACTCATCCAAAAAAACATAAGCGCAGACATTTCTACCAGGAGTATTTTACTATGTGGGTTAATATTGATGCTTGGGCAGGTTATAGTAAATTTTAAACGATTTGATGATATCCGCTTTCAATTTTTGCTATTATCCTCGGTATTACTTTTCACGGTATTATTTTCAACCGGTTCTGAATCCGCCACCTATATTATCGCGTTTCCGGGAGTTGCAATTTGGTACGTAACGAAAGAAAACAAGAATTATTGGGATCATTTTTTATTGGCATTTGCAATCATACTTACCAGTTTTTCACCGTCAGATTTATTCCCACCTGATGGCCGGACATTTGTTCGCGAATACAAGCTTAAAGCTCTACCTTGTTTTTTAATCTGGTTAGAAATTCTTCGCGAAAGCTATTTTGAAAAACACAGGGCTGAAATCAATGCATAAGACAATCTCAATAATAATTCCCGCCTTTAACGAAGAGCCGAACCTTCCTGTGGTAACAGAAAGACTTTATTCTCTATTTGAGAACTCACCCTATATACTTGAACTTATTTTCATTAACGATGGAAGCAAAGATGGGAGCCTTGAGGTTTTAAAACTCCTATCTCAACAGTATCCGAATTTCTATTTCATCGATTTTTCCAGGAACTTCGGGCAACAAAATGCCTTACGTGCGGGGTATGATTACGCGACGGGGGAGGCAGTAATTTGCATGGATGCGGATCTCCAAAACCCACCCGAGGTAGTGAAAGAATTGGTTCAAAAATGGGAAGAAGGCTACGAGGTTGTGATTTGTAAACGTAGGGATGCAACCCAGAACGCGGGAGCCTTTAAAGAAAATACATCCCGATTATTTTATAAAATAATGAGTTTCCTCACCAATATTTCTATTGAACCTAACTCTCCTGACTTCAGGCTTATCGATAGAAAATTGGTGAACGTCATTAAAGACCTCACCGAAAAGGACATCTTTTTTAGAGGATTGATCTCATGGATGGGCTTCCGAAAAACCGTTATAGAATACGACCATAGTATCCGTTTACACGGCGACACAAAGTATTCTCTAAAAAAGATGATTAAACTTGCATCTTCGGGATTAACCAGCTTTAGCGTAAAACCTCTACATCTGGCTATTTACCTTGGCTTGTTTATCTCCGGCTTATCAATTCTATACGTCCCTTATGCTTTATACAGCTATTACAGCGGGAATGCTATTTCTGGCTGGGCTTCCCTGATCGTAACTATTTCTTTTTTTGGAGGATTACAGCTCCTGATTCTTGGGGTTATTGGATTATATCTCGGCAAACTGTTCATGCAGTCGAAACAACGGCCCGAATATATTATAAGAGAGACAAATCTGACATAAAATGCTGGCTTAATTACTCACCTAAATAATAGCCCGCCTTCAATTACTCAGCAATCAATAAGAAATAATTCTTTTTCCCCTTTTGAGCGATTATATACTTGCCTTTGACTAACTGACTTGAATTAACAACAACAGCAGGATCGGCAAGTTTTTCACGGTTTAATGAAACCCCACCCCCTAAAATCATTTTCTTAGCTTCACCTTTGGATGCAAAAACCTGAGATTTTTCTGCAAGAAGATCGGTTATATTTAAACCTGCGCTCAGTTCAGTTTTCGAAATTTTGAATTGCGGCACCCCTTCAAACACGTCTAAAACCTCCTCATCATTCAATTGGTTAAGAAAATCAACAGAACCTGTACCGAATAAAAACTCCGAAGTTTTTAAAGCTGTTTGAAGCGCCTCTTCAGAATGGGTTCTGATAGTGATCTCCTCGGCTAAAGCTTTCTGTAAAGTGCGTAAATGCGGAGCAGCATCATGCTCAATTTCCAATGCCTCAATTTCTTCTTTTCCCTTCAGCGAGAAAATACGGATCCAGCTTTTTGCATCCAAATCTGTAGTATTCAGCCAAAACTGGTAAAATTTATATGGCGAGGTCTTTTTACTATCCAGCCAGATCGCACCGCTCTCTGTTTTTCCAAACTTAGTGCCATCAGCTTTTTTAATCAGCTGAGTGGTTATCGCAAAAGCAGTACCCGCATCTTTACGTCGAATCAACTCCGTTCCGGTAACAATATTACCCCACTGGTCTGAACCACCCATTTGCACCAGACATTTTTTATTTTTCCAAAGCCAATAAAAATCGTAGCCCTGCACTAACTGGTAGCTAAATTCGGTAAACGACATTCCTGTTTCACCTTCAAGCCTCTTCCTTACAGAATCTTTGGCCATCATGTAATTTACGGTAAGATGCTTCCCTACATCGCGGATGAAATCCAGAAACGAGAAATTCTGAAACCAATCGTAATTATTCACCATTTCGGCACTGTTGGCTCCGCTGTTAAAGTCCAGAAACTTTCTTAGCTGGCTTTCTAAGCAATTAACATTATGTGTCAACACATCCTCGGAAAGCAAATTGCGCTCTGCAGATTTCCCTGACGGATCACCAACCATGCCGGTGGCACCACCTACTAACGCGTAAGGTTTATGTCCGGCCCGCTGGAAGTGGATCAAAGTCATTATTTGTGTTAGATGCCCCACGTGAAGTGAATCGGCAGTAGGATCGAAACCGATATAACCAGAGGTCATACCTTTATTCAATTCTTCTTCAGTTCCCGGCATAATATCATGCAGCATGCCTCTCCAGCGTAGTTCTTCAACAAAGTTCATGTGTTTCGTTTAATTGCGCAAAGATATAAGAATTGAGAAATTAAAAACTGCCTTTGCAAAAGGGATGTTAGTTACATATGCAAGAAGTTGAAATTTTACAAAAAGATATACTTGCCGACCGAGCCTATCGTCTTGAATGGATTAAGTTTCGGAAGACACAAAACGGTAAAACTGAGACTCAGGAACGGGAGGTTTATTTCCGTCCGGAAGGCGCGACAATTTTATTGATCGACCCCGAAAGGAAAACAGTTTTATTAACCCGGCAATTTCGACTTCCTGTGCATCTGAGACGAGAAAAAGATTTATTACTGGAGGCTTGCGCCGGAATAATTGATGAAGGAGAGCTGCCCGAGCACGCCATAGTGCGTGAAGTTGAGGAAGAAACAGGTTATCGAATCTCTGAGATAAAACAAATAGCACACGGTTTTATGACACCTGCGTCTGTGACTGAATATGTATATTTTTTTACAGGGAAGTATTCTCCGGAAATGAAGGTTGGAGAAGGGGGCGGAAACGAACATGAAGGCGAAGACATCGAATTAATTGAAATGCCTGCTGCCGAAGCGAAAGAGTTATTACTAACCGGAAAGATCCATGATGTAAAAACAATTTTGCTCCTTCAGCATGCGATCATCCAAAATCTGATCTAATTGCGTACTTTGTATAAAACAAACATTCTCGCTCTTGATAAGGGATAAACAGGAGAGCTTATGAATTTTTTGTCGCATTTCTATTTTGACAGATATACGCCCGATCCTCATCAGGTGATTGGAATCGTTTTGCCTGATCTTTTAAAAAATGCGGATAAAGACTGGAATATCCGACCGGAAAAAAATGAAGGTCTTTATATAGACTCAGAAGTTCAGAATATCTATTGGGGATGGAAGCGACATATCCTGGTTGACAAATATTTCCATTGCTCTGCGTTCTTTCTTAAACATACACAAGAAATCCGAACGAGAATTTTTCCTTTTTTGAAAACTGCGCCAGCCCGTCCATTCTTTATAGCCCACATTGCGCTTGAATTAATACTCGACAGCCTCCTGCTGAATAATAAGCTCCTAAATACCTCTAACTTTTATACTCACCTGGAAAACACAAATAAGGAAGCGCTAACCCGTTTCCTTAAAATGAACGATATCCTGGAACAAGAACCTTTTTTTCATTTTCTGAATAATTTTATAGGCGATAAATATCTGAACACCTACATCCATCCAAATAAACTTGTTCATGCCATCCATGGCATTTGTATGCGAATCTGGGATCATCCATTTGATGAAATGCAAAAAAGGCAACTTACAGAGGTCTTAATTGAATATCAGGAAATTTTACAGACAGACTTTATGAGCATTTTTGAGGATATCGAAAAGTTGCTAATTAAGGAAGCAACTGTCTAATCGAATATGCTTTGTATTTTAGCAATATCCTCGTGCGCCCTTTTAAAATAGTCTATACCACCAAACCAATCTATTACGTCGATTTTGTTAAGTCTTGAAAAAGTGCCGTCTGCCAGCTGATGAATTGAGCTGTATTTCCAGTCATATATACTTTTTACAAAGCCATGCTTTACAGGATTGTTGTGTATGTAAAGGATTAATTGAGTGAAATAGGCATCGGAAACAACCTCCTTCTTTTTCATATTTGGTTGAAATAAACTTCCCGTCCTGCTATACTCTTTATTTTAAGATTGGGTGTATGAACTAAACAAGTTGGCGAATTGTTTACTGATTAACTTTCCAAAAGTTTCGAACTTTTGGAAAGTTTTAATGCCTAAACAATCTATAACTTGATCTTCGCTTTTAATCTTAATCATAATGTGAAAGTGATTAGGCATTAAACAAAATACAAAAGTTTCAGCTATCAGAGCAATATGTTTAAAATATTTATCCAGAAAGAAGTCATAGTTCTTTTCTTCGATAAACAGGTTCTCGATGCCATTAGCACGATTGTAAATGTGGTAAGTTTTTTCAGCTTCAAACATTATAGTAGATGTTTGAACTAAAGTACATGAAATATTTCTTGCTAGGAAAATTCCTGAATCAACTTTTCAAAAGTTTAAAACTTTTGGAAAGTTCATTTGGTATATCTTACTTTAATCACCACTTTTTTCACGACATCGTATCCGTCAACCTTAATACTCGGACGGTGAACATCTTCAGGAAAAAAGATATACATCGTTCCCGGCTCTGCAACATAAAATCTACCAGCCGCAATGTAATTAGCTACATCCCTCGTCGGATCATAGGGCTTTGTTACAGTAGCTTTTGAAAGTTCGGCAACGCCAATTTTTTCTTTACCCGTAACAATATATTGTATGTCGATCATTTTACGGTGAGATTCCCAATTGGTTTGTTCGTATGCCTTATCCGGACCTTCGGTTACAGAAGCGAAAACGCTATCACCATCAATCGGATATTTTCCCGGAGCAAGCTTCTCCAAGTCAGTGTCTTTCAAATAAGCAAAAGCTTTATCCCACCAAACCTTATTCTTTTTATACTGATTTTCAAACTCTGCCTGGTTAATGTCGCTGTATGGCATAAGTTTTAATCCGTTATACCACTGCCCCTGTTTGAACCAGCTGGAAGAAGTTTTTTTGGCTGCACATCCTGTTAAAAACAGCCCGCCTATTAAAGCAATTAGAATAAATTTAAAAGAATTCATTATATGGTTGGTTTTATATCTGCCAAGATAAATATTTCATCAGTATTGACAACATACGAAAGTTAAAACTCAAAAATCTTATCTTCGTTCCATGTCTCTTTTTGAAATTAAAGAACGAATGGATGCCCTGGTTAAAGAACTTAACCAGCACAATTACAACTATTATGTACTTGCCCAGCCTACAATTTCCGACTTCGAGTTTGATATCAAGCTGAAAGAGCTGGAAGCGCTGGAAAAACAACATCCTGAGTACCAGGACGAAAACTCCCCCACCCAAAAGATCGGCGGAGACATTACAAAAAAATTCGAGACGGTAAGCCATAAGTGGCCCATGCTTTCTTTAGGGAACACGTACAACGAACAGGATCTGAGAGATTTTGATGAGCGGATACGTAAAGCGATAGGAAGCGAATTCGAATATGTTTGCGAGCTGAAGTTCGATGGCTTATCGATAAACCTCACCTACGAAAATGGAAAGCTTTTACGGGCTGTTACCCGAGGAGATGGCACAAAGGGAGATAATGTAACTACAAACATAAAAACGATACAACGTATCCCAAAAACACTTCAGGGCCCGGGTTATCCTGAAAGTTTTGAAATCCGCGGTGAAGTATTTATGCACCGTGCAGCCTTTGAACGATTAAACCACGAGCGTCTTGAGAAAGGCGAAGTGCCTTATGCAAATCCAAGAAACTTCGCTTCGGGTACCGTTAAACTTCAGGATTCTGCTGAAGTAGCTAAACGGCCGCTTGATTGCTTTCTATATTTTTTGTACACAGATAAAAAGCTTTTCAACACCCACTGGGAAAGTCTTCAAACGGTTCGCGAGTGGGGATTTCACATCTGCGAGCACAATAAACTGGTAAAAAACATCGATGAAGTTTTAGCTTTTATTCATTACTGGCAGGACAAGCGCTTTGGTTTAAGTTATGACATTGACGGTATCGTTATTAAAGTAAATAATTACAGTCAGCAGCAGGAACTAGGCTTTACAGCTAAATCGCCACGCTGGGCTATTTCATATAAATACAAAGCCGAGGAGGTTGAAACCATACTTGAAAGTGTGACCTACCAGGTCGGAAGAACAGGTGCGGTGACACCAGTTGCCAATCTTAAACCTGTTCTGTTAGCGGGTACAACGGTAAAACGTGCCACATTACACAATGCTAACGAGATAGTAAGACTTGATTTACATAAAGGAGACAGCGTTTTTGTTGAAAAGGGAGGAGAAATCATTCCCAAGATCATTGCTGTAAACACACTGAAGCGAGCTGAAAACGCTGAAAAGATTGAGTACATTAAAACCTGTCCGGAATGTGGAAGCGACTTAATTCGAAAAGAGGGTGAAGCTGTACATTATTGTCCGAATGATGAAAGTTGCCCGCCGCAAATAGTGGGTAAAATTCAACATTTTATTAGTCGTAAAGCCATGAATATAGATGGCTTGGGCGATGAAACAATTGAAACCTTGTACAGAAAAGGCTTAATCGAGCATATCAGCGATCTCTATATTTTACATGAAAAGATGGATGAGCTAAAACAGATGGAACGTTTTGGTGAAAAGTCTATCAATAATATGCTTGAAGGAATTGAGCGCTCAAAGCAAATGCCTTTTGAAAAAGTTTTGTTTGGTATGGGGATCCGTTATGTTGGCGAAACTGTGGCGCGGAAAATCGCTCAACATTTCAAAAACATAGATAGCCTAATGAATGCGTCCTATGAAGAATTAATTTCTGTTGATGAGATTGGAAGCAGAATCGCGGAAAGCTTAATTGATTATTTCAAAGATTCCAGACACCTAGATCAGCTTGAAAAATTAAGAGCGGCCGGCTTACAATTCAGAACCGAAGAAAAAGAAATAAATCTAGCCAGCGATAAACTTGTTGGAAAGACATTCATTATATCCGGAGTTTTTGAGAAATTTAGCCGAGACGAACTTTCGGAAATCATCCAGGCAAACGGAGGAAAAATACTAAGCAGCATCTCGTCAAAATTGACTTATTTGGTAGCCGGAGACAATATGGGGCCATCAAAATTAGAGAAAGCACAAAAATTAAATATCCCAATTATCTCGGACGACGAGCTTCTTAGATTAATAAATGAGTAATCTGAAAATTCACTCGTGTAAATTCATAAATCCATCATAAATTAGCAAGCTATTTGGGTTTCGTTAAAAAGCTTATTTAATTGAGCATAAGAGCTTTTTAAAACCCTCCAAGACAAACAAAGAATGAATAAATTTCATGGAACAGGTGTAGCTATGGTTACTCCGTTCAACACAGACGGTTCAGTAGATTTAGAAGGGTTAAAAAGGTTAATCAATTTTCAGATTGATGGCGGTGTACAATACCTGGTGTCATTGGGAACAACAGGAGAAGCATCAACGTTAAGTAAGGATGAGAAGAAAACTGTTTGGGAATTCACCAAAGACACAGTAGCTGGCCGTGTGCCTTTAGTTGCCGGAATTGGAGGGAACAGCACCTCAGAAGTAATTAAAGATTTGGAGAGCTTTAACAGCGAAGGGTATGACGCAATTCTTTCGGTAAGTCCGTATTATAACCGACCTACGCAAGAAGGAATCTACCAGCATTATAAGGCAATTGCACAAGCGGCTCCCCTTCCTGTAATGTTATATAATGTTCCGGCCAGAACAGGCAGCAATATGACTGCCGAAACCACACTCAGACTGGCGCATGATTTTAAAAATATTATCGCTGTAAAAGAAGCAGCCGGGAATTTCGATCAATTCAATAAAATATTAAGAGATAAAGCCGAAGATTTTCTTTTTATTTCGGGCGATGATGCGGTTTCTTTGCCACTGATTGCAATGGGTGCAGTAGGTATCATTTCAGTGGTTGCGAATGCTATTCCAGCAATATTTTCTAAGATGATTGGGTTATGCCTTGAAGGCAAGTTTAAAGATGCACAAATCTTGCATTACAAGATTCTTGAGTTCACTAACTTATTGTTCCTGGAAGGAAATCCCTGCGGAGTAAAAGAAGCATTAATGCATCTGGAGGTTTGCGGAAATACATTGCGGTTACCACTCGTAAATGTCAGCCAGGGATTATCCACAGCTATAGAAAAGCAGGTTCAGAGTCTAGGATAAAAAAACAGCCGGCAATCGGTGAGGAATATGGTTCGGGAATTAATCTCACATTATAAAAAATAAAAAACCCCGTCTGAAAAACAGGCGGGGTTTTTTATTCCAAAAAGAATAAATTACTTAGCAGTATTTTTTGCTTCCTGGATCTCTAAACGAATCGCTTGAGCAAGGTTTTTGATATCTTGTAAACCTTTTCTAACACGAGTTCCAGCAGCGCTGTTTCCTTTGTTATAGAATTTGTCTGCATCACCTTCTAAGCCAGTGATTAAGTCTTTAAGTTCGGTAAATCTTTCGAATTTTGCCATTGTTAAATAAGTTTAGTTTTAATGAGTTAATATTTTTTATAAGCTATAAGCGAATGTAAAGGGTTTTTCTATAAAAAAAAATTATTTGAAAAATAAAAATCGCCTTTCTGAGTGTTTTTATCCACATTTGGGGCATTATTCACACAAAAAGCTCCATATTTAACCCAAGAGAAAACTGTTATCATATAACAAAATACCGACAGCCTCCAATAAATCCAATTCTTAGGAAAGCCCGTTCTTATCCTTGTAAAAGCCTTTTTCTAATCTTTCACCGACTTCAGAGAATGCTTCGAGTGTACGTTGAACATCTTCATGTGTATGCATAGCCGTTGGAATAATCCGAAGCTCCATTAATCCTTTCGGAATAACAGGATATACCACAATGGAGCAAAAGATTCCATAGTTTTCACGGAGATCCATTGTGATGGCAGTAGCTTCAGGTAGTTCGCCTTTTAAGAAAACGGGGGTTACCATCGTGTTGGTAAGCCCGAGGTTAAAGCCTCTTTCACGTAAGCCTTTTTGCAAAGTAGTAGCAATGTCCCATAACTTCTCACGAAGCTCTGGTTTGGTTTTTAAGAGTTCTAATCGCTTACGCAAACCTATAACCATTGGCATGGGCAATGCCTTTGCAAAAGTTTGCGAGCGCATGTTATACCGAAGATAATTGGTTATTTCTTCAGTTGAAGCAACAAATGCTCCAATACCAGCCATTGACTTAGCGAACGTACCGAAATAAATATCAATCCCATTAATACAATCCTGCTCTTCATGTGTTCCGGCTCCGGTTTTACCCATGGTACCAAATCCATGTGCATCGTCAATCAGCAAACGGAATTTGAAGTCTTTCTTGAGATCTATAAGCTCCTTCAATTTACCCTGTGCACCCGACATTCCGAACACACCTTCTGTAATTACAAGAATTCCACCGCCTGTTTGTTCAACAAGTTTAGAGGCTCTCTCTAATTGCTTCCTGCAGCTTTCGATATCGTTATGCTGATATACATAGCGTTTACCCATATGCAATCTTACCCCATCGATAATACATGCATGCGATTCACCGTCGTAAACAATTACATCATTTCTATCAACCATGGTATCGATAATAGACACCATTCCCTGATAACCGTAATTTAATAAAAACGCATCCTGAAAACCTGTAAACTCGGCTAACTCTTTTTCCAGCGCCTCATGATGATTCGAGTTACCCGACATCATGCGTGCACCCATTGGATAGGCTAAACCATATTCTGCAGCCGCCTGAGCATCTGCTTCACGCACTTCCGGATGATTTGCTAATCCAAGATAATTGTTCAAGCTCCACACCAGATGATCCTTTCCACGGAATTTCATATGAGGGGCAATTTCACCTTCCAATTTTGGAAAAGAAAAGTAGCCATGCGCCATTTTCTGATGCTGGCCTAATGGCCCCATATTTTTAGATATTTTATCAAATAAATCCAATTTATTATGTTTTTAGTGACTTAAAATAAAGTTGCGAATTTAACCTTTTTAAAGGTGAATAACAATTGAAAACGGGGGTAAATCGCACCCCCATAATCATTTGCAGAAACGCTTTGAGTAAAATTTTCAATAATTAACGTCGAGCGTAAAGCCAATTCCCAAATTGCTGTGCTTTTTTATCTTTCCCTGACTATTTGGCCTCACAAAAGCACCTCCATTAAATAGTCCCAAAGCAAAATAGATCCCCTCTCCCTTTCTGATTTCGCCCTCGCTACTTACCCACTCCAGTGATACAAACACATCTTCATTAAGTACAATATTGTGAGTTTTAAGGTCTGTTGAGATGATACCGGTCTGATTAGCTGCTATTGGTATAAAAATATTCTCAGTTAGTAAATTTGCACCTGGCTTACCGTCTTTAACTTTATAAATATTCAATCGAAATAAAGTATTACAACTGATTGTGTTAAAATTCACCTTAAAATTTAAAGCGTTTACCGAAACGGGGTGGCGGGGCACCTCGACCTTGATTCCCAACTCTGCTCCAAGTTGCATATACGGAAATGGGGTACTGAAAAATTTAAATGTGTTCTTGTTTCCTAAAACCTTGCTTCTTGGCTTTTTCGCCCTGACAACAACTTCTGACAGGTTTTCCGCTTTCTCCGCCAACCGTATAACGCTGGGAAAATTCCGAAGATCGCCCGCAGAAAATATTTTTGTCTCGTAACCGATCATTGAAATCCGTAGAGTGTCATTCGTACCATCAGGGTCAAAATCAATTTCGAAAGTTCCAGCGCTGTTGGTTACCGTACCTAGCTGTCTGTTAATAAAGCCGACATTCACGTAAGGCAAGGGAATCCCAGAAATGGCATTTACTACCTTTCCTCTAATTTTTCGGTGATTGGAATTCTGTTTGGATTGCTTTGGCTCATTAGTAGCCAACTGTGAGGTTGACAGCGATGTGTAGAAAGAATTAAAGCCGGCTGCTCCATTAAGATATTGGTTTATAAAAAGTCTGGTGGCTTTCAGCACAGTTGCATAAACCTTGGCAGCCTGACCGGAAGAGTTTAAAACAGCAGGAATGCAAATAAAGTGCTCATGCTTACTATTTTTAAGGACCAAATGAAACACTCCTGTTTTTTCGGCGCTGCCGCGATAGCCAGCAGTGCTATCTGAGCGCTCAAAATCATCACTCTGCATTTTCAAAACAGGAAGGTTGGTTGCGACATGTGCAGAATCCAAAGAGTTGAGTGCATTAGAGGTTCCGGTGGTTATAAGGCTGCTTGGATCACTACCGTCGAGTGACACCATTGCTTTGATATTCGGCAATCGACCCGGTAAAAAAGAAGCGGCAAGGCCACCCCAGCTACAGCCAACTACGCCGATATTGTCCAGATCGACCTGAAAATCATCCTTATTTCGAAGATACTCAGTTGCGGCAACGGCATCATTCACCTGTTCAATTAAGTCGAGAAGATTCTCGGTCATGTACCCGGGATATATCCCCACAGATGCGATCGAAAGCACTGCGTAGCCATTCTCTGCGAGCTCCTCCAAAAGCCGGTAATTCTCGTATCCCATGCTATTAAAAGATGCCATGTATATCACGAGTGGAGCCTTTCCTTTTGCAGGGGTAGCGTCCCGATAGCTATTTGTTATAGTCGCCATCAATTTTTTCCCACCATCGGGTTCGATACCGGATTCGATAGAGTAAAATTCCGCCATCTCTTTGGCAATACCTCGAAAATCGGTCTTTTCCCGATACCGGCCAGACCGTTCTTCGTACAAATTCAACAGCTCCTCAAAATGCATTGGCTGTGAGCCTTTTCTGTGGGCAGGATACCAAAAATCTATATCGATGGGTCTAAAATGCAGTCTGTGATTTTTTGCAGAATTAGGAAGATAGATGCGCGAAGTATCAACTATGGAGATAGTCTTGAAACCGGCATCATAAGCTTTATCAGGCTGAGCATGAAGTAACAGAGGATGCAACAGAAGCAAGAAATAGATGAAGAATCGCATGACAATGCAAAATATGGTAAAAAATCAAAAGCACCAGATTTTAACAATAGTTTAACCTTTGCGATGCGCCTGCTTAGTGATGAAACACTATAGCCCACATAAATGTCATCGACATTGCGAGCGTTTTTTTGCCCGTCTTAACCAGCTTTATTTCTTCTATGGCTTCCTTGATTTCCTGCATGAGCAGCGCTTTGCTATCGGATTTATTGATAGCCTCTACATAAGGCACCCTCTTAGCACTTCAAGTAGAGAAAGAGCTTTGCTATCTTTAATGTTTAACAATACTTTCATGGATAGTGCTAATTTATTAGTTGAATCGACCTCTAATACGGATATTTTTTGGGCAACTGAACCTTTCCTGCGGTTGGCGATTGCCCCAACAAAAATATGGAACAAAAATCCTCTTAAATAATGAGATAATGCTTATCTGCTGACTTTTACGCCTGCTTTGTGTAGCGGCAACGAATCTTCAAAGTTTAATCCATAAAAAAGCCTCTGCCTATTTTACTAAGCAGAGGCTTTAACTATTTTGAGAGCCGCTAATCTACATTATCATGAAGAAATGAGTTATTTGGTCTGATCTCAGTGATACCTTCTTCATTTGAAAGTGTGAAGCGGGATACCTGAGATTCTGATGAATGAGGAACCTGCTGTAAGGACATTTGCTTGCGTTTATAAGCCGGTTCGTTTTCCAGCTCCTGCAGGCCGTTGGCTGTGCGAAGTTTCATGCTCAGATCTTTTAGTCGTAAGATCCGCTCTCTTGATTTGCGTAATTGCTCTTCAATCGATTCATCAGTTTTATTCTCATCAGGATTGTAAGCCTGAGGCTCCGGTTCTGGAAGCCTGATCTCTTCTGCCGGCTTACTTGCTTCGGCAAGCGGTTCATTTACATTAAACTCGGGCTCCGCTATCTTAAATCCAAATTCGAACCGTGGTTCTTCCGAAACGGCCGGCTCTTGCTCTTCTTCTTCTAAAGTGTGACGAATAAACTGAGGCTCAGCCGATTTTACTTCTTCCTTAGCTTTCTCTTTTTGACCGAACATTCCGGCAAATAAATCGGGTTGAACCTCGGCAGTTTTCATCACCATTTCCTGTTCCTTCACTTCTGGCTCCTGCGGAGCAATAAAGGAATTTACAGTATTAACAGGAGTCACCATCGGCGCATTTTCAGGCGTCAATAAAGACACTTTACGCACCTGGCTTTTTTCTACTGCTCGCTCTTCCTGTGTTTGGAAACCCGTTGCGATTATAGTGACCGATATTTTCTCGCCGAGTTCTTCGTCAACGCAGTTACCCCAGATCAGATCCGCGGCAAGTCCTGCTTCCTGCTGGATGTAATCGGTAATTATGCTTACCTCATCCATAGAGACTTCTTTTGAACCTGAACTAATATTCAAGAGAATATATCGTGCGCCTTCAATCTCATTATCTTTCAATAAAGGGGAGGCTAAAGCACCTTCAACAGCTCTGTGGGCACGGTTTTCACCTTCTGCAGAATAACTTCCCATGATGGCCACACCGCTGCTGTTCATTACCGTACGAACATCTTTAAAGTCGACGTTTATATAACCTGGTATGGTGATAATTTCGGCAATTCCCTTTGCTGCTGTTGTTAAGATATTATCAGCCTGTGCAAATGCAGCACTCAGCGTTAAGTTACCAAAGATTTCGCGTAAGCGATCGTTTGATATCACCAGGTAAGAATCCACATATTTTTTGAATTCTTCCAGTCCGTCTTCCGCCTGCATTTTCCGGCGTTTTCCTTCAAAAGAAAACGGGGTCGTTATAATTCCTACTGTTAATATATCAAGTTCTTTAGCGGCTTTGGCGATTATCGGACTCGCACCGGTACCTGTACCACCCCCCATTCCGGCCGTAATAAACAACATCTTTGTGTTGCTGCCCAGCATCCGTTTAATGTCTTCTATATTCTCGATAGCAGAATTCTTACCAACTTCTGGTATAGAACCTGCTCCCATACCTTCGGTAAGACTTGCTCCTAATTGAACCTTATTCGGAATAGGACTCAATTCCAATGCCTGGGCATCAGTATTACAGATAATGAAATCCACACCTGTGATTCCCTGCCTGTACATGTGGTTCACAGCATTACCACCGCCACCACCAACACCAATTACTTTGATAATTGATGACTTTTCTTTTAACATTTCAAACTGCATATCGCTATTAATCAGTTTAGTAGATTTTGAATTAGTTGATCTATTCCTTCTTGTAATATTAATTATTTTTCAACAGACGTTTTCCACAATTGTGAAGTTTGTGGAAAACTCATCCGTTGTTGAAAACTATTTAATATAATCCTCATCTTTGATATCATCCTTGATAAATTTCGCCCCCGTTTGAAGCAATTTGTCAAAAAGTCCAAATGATTTTTTCCCTTTTTCAACCAATGGTTTCTGAACCAAAGTTCCAGGCTGTTTTACTGTCTCCATCAATTCCTCCGCTTTATGTATTCCTTTAATTAATAATCCTATACCGGTCGCAAACATCGGGCTTTTAAGATCGTCATAGACATTTTTAGGCAACACCTCGTTTTTAGCCAAATGCTCGTTGGGGTAACCAATACGACAATCTAAACCGGTAACGTATTCGACTAATTGCGATAAATGCTTTAATTGCGCACCACCACCTGTAATTACAATACCTGCAATTAATTTCTTCTCGTACCCGGACGATTTTATCTCGTAATAAATATGTTCGATAATTTCCTCCATTCTTGCCTGAATAACATAGGCAAGATTTTTCACCGAAATTTCTTTTGGCTCGCGCCCGCGTAAGCCGGGAACGCATATAATTTCATTCTCTTTGTTCTCGTCAGCTAAAGCTGACCCAAAACGTGTTTTTAACAACTCCGCCTGGTTACGCATTACCGAACATCCTTCGCGGATATCCTCTGTCACACTATTTCCGCCGAAAGGAATCACGGCCGTATGGCGGATGATACCTTCATGGAAAATAGCCAGATCGGTAGTTCCGCCACCTATATCCACAAGCACAACGCCGGCTTCTTTCTCTTCGTCGCTCAACACAGATTCTGAAGATGCCAATGGCTCAAGGATTAACTCCTGGGTTTCTAAATTGGCGTTTCCAACACATTTAAGGATATTCTTAACAGCACTTACGTGACCTGAAATTATATGGAAATTTGCTTCAAGTCGCACCCCGGCCATCCCGATAGGATCTTTAATTCCGGGCTCATTATCTACAGTAAACTCCTGTGGAAGAACATGGATAATTTCTTCGCCCGGAGGCATAACCAACTTATACATATCCTCTATAAGTTTGTCGATATCCTTCCGCTGGATTTCATTATTCAGGTCTTTCCGGGTTAAAATTCCCCGATGCTGCAGACTTTTAATGTGCTGACCCGCGATTCCAACGTTCACGATTTTGACATCAACATTAGACTGGGCACTTGCTTCATCAACAGCCAGCAAAATCCCCTGAACTGTTTTTTGAATATTTGACACTACACCACGCGTTACACCAGCCGATTCGGCCTTCCCAATCCCTAATATTTCTATCTTGCGCTGGCCATTCCTACGGCCAACAATCACGCAAATTTTTGTAGTACCTATATCTAAGCCTACAACAATGGGTGACCCTTTTGATAATGTAGAAGTATCTTTTTCCATATAATTACGTGTTACTGTTTTACTGTATCCTGAATGTTGTTAAAAGTCTTGTTTTTGATTACCTGCAGTGGCTTAGCAGTGACGGTAGCTAGCGTGCTGTCTACTACATTTTTTACGCAGACTACCTGATTTGTATATTTTATTGTAATGGTTTTATAAGCATCCCAACCTACAGCCGGCAAAGCTTTTTTATAAAACGCCAGCAAATTCCCGAACTTTATATTTAGCGAATCTGCATTGCCAAGAACGATCTGATGATTGCCAACCCTGGGCACCATCTCAATTTCACCGCTTTGATTTACATATAACTGCTCTATCTGTTCACGCCATAAAGTATCGTCTTTGATAAACAGGGCCGTTTTATATAAATCTCGTGCTAAACTAGTACGCAGAGTATCGACCTTATAAGCGAAGGGTTCGAGTATGTATCCATTTGCAACTAACACATGTGCTGTAAAATTGGATGACATTGGCATTTTCAATCCCTTTTTATCAACGTAAAAATCCTGACTAGTTAAATTCAAAACCCTTAAAACAGGCTCGCGCTGAAGAATCTTAATGTTTATAACCCCATCCATATCAGCAAATACCTTCGCTTCCTCGATGTAGGGATTTGCTTTCAATGAATTTTCAATAGCATGAATGTCTATTTGATGAAGTTTAAGACCAACCAATGAACCAGGTTTTTTAAGAAGCATTTCATCAATATCTGCCCGCTCAATAAAACCATTCACCTCAGGTATGATAACCTTTACATCCACACACTTAATCTCACCTTTCTTAATCTCAATAAAACTCATAAGCGTTACCAATCCCCCCAGACTTATCAGCCAGAGAAACCCGTACAATACCGCTTTCCAGTTTATTCTTTTAAGCATTTGTGAGTATATCTTTTAAAGGTTGAACCAGAGTATCAATATCTCCGGCCCCCACAGTCAATAACAATTCAGGCTTATTGGCCTTTATAATTTCCAGCGATTCTTCCATTCCACAGATCCGAGCAGATGAGGAAGTCATCTTATTCAAAATAATTTCCGAAGTAACACCTTCGATAGGCAATTCTCTGGCAGGATAAATATCCAGCAGCAAAAGCTCATCTGCCATACTCAGCACTTCTGCAAAACCGTCCACAAAATCGCGTGTGCGGGTAAACAGATGCGGTTGAAAAAGCACAGTCAACTTCTTATCAGGATAGAGAGATTTTACAGCACCGATGCATGCTCTCAACTCTTCAGGGTGATGCGCATAGTCATCGATGAAAATATTCTCGTCATTTTTTACAATGTATTCAAACCGTCGCTTGACGCCGGTGAAATCTTTTAATGCCGCTTTAATGTTATCAGCATCTATCCCTAATATTAAAGCAGCTTGTATGGCCCCTACAGCATTTTCAACATTATGCAATCCAGGAAGACCGAGTTCAATGTTTCGGATCTTTAGTTCGCTTGAATTAAAGTCAAAGAAAAACGTTCCTTTTTGAATATGTACATTCTCGGCGAACACATCGGCATTTCCCTTTGCAGAATAGTTTATTCCGCCAGCTAAAGGCAAACCTTTTTTATGGATCAGTTTACCACCTTCTTTTAGTTGAGAGGCAAAGAGTTTGAATGATTCTTTAACAGACGCATCATTACCATAAATATCTAAGTGATCGGCATCCATTGAGGTAATAATTGCAATATCTGGATGCAGCGTCAGGAAAGAACGGTCGTACTCATCTGCTTCAACGACCATTACATTAT
Source organism: uncultured Pedobacter sp. (assembly GCA_965650335.1). Classification (GTDB taxonomy): domain Bacteria; phylum Bacteroidota; class Bacteroidia; order Sphingobacteriales; family Sphingobacteriaceae; genus Paradesertivirga. The sequence goes on from CBFGOI010000008.1 coordinate 63,965, forward strand.
TATCACCGAAAAGAATGTTCGTATTATAATTTGAAGCAATACCACCGAGAAAAGCGGTGCAATCATATCCTGAATGTTTAAGAATATGCGCAACCATCGTTGATGTAGTGGTTTTTCCGTGCGTACCGGCAACAGCAATCGTGAACATTTCTTTGCTGATAATGCCCAATACTTGCGAACGCTTTTGTAAATCAAAGCCTTCATTCCTGAAGTAATTCAAAATCTCAGAATCCTTAGGGATTGCGGGAGTATAAATAATCAAAACAGCATCCGTGTTAACACAAAATTCTGCGGGAATCTCTGTTTCACTGTCTATATAGGAAATATGAATACCTTCATCAGCAAGCGTACTTGTTAGCTCGGTTTTAGTACGATCATAACCTGCCACTTCGCATCCCCTTTTATGGAAATAACGCGCCAGCCCGCTCATGCCGATTCCTCCGATTCCTACTAAATAAACTTTTTTGATGTTAGATAATTCCATATTTTCTTAGGTGAAAGCTGAAAGTTAAAAGGACAAAGCTTTTGATAGCATCGTAAACCTTTTGCCTTTAACCTCTGGCCCTTCTCCTTTCTGCTATTTTTAAAACTTGTTTCGCTATTACTTCATCAGCATCTGGCAAAGCCAGCTTGCGGATGTTATTTCCTAATTCTGTTGCCTGATCCTCGTTTTTTAAAACGTGCAATGCTGTATCTAAAAGCGTTTGCTCTGCTTCCATATCGGGCACCAAAATCGCTGCATTATTTTTCACCAGTGCCGAGGCATTCTTTGTTTGATGATCTTCTGCCACGTTCGGCGAAGGCACCATAATTACTGGCTTGCCGATTACGCATAATTCTGCAATAGTACCGGCACCGGCCCTTGAGATAATTATATCGGCTGCTGCATATGCCAAATCCATCCTGTTAAGAAACTCGGTTATACGGATGTTAGGATGCACATTGCTCCCCACCTGTTCTAAGATTGATTTATAATAAAATTTTCCTGTCTGCCAGATTAACTGAACATCTTCGGCGATAAGTTTATTTAAACCTGCAAGCATGCTTTTATTCAAAGTTCCTGCTCCCAGACTTCCTCCTGTTACCAGGATGGTTTTTTTAGATGATGACAATCCAAATGAAGCCAATCCTTCCTCCCGCTTACCTTCGATGTGTACCGATTCCTGCCTGATAGGATTCCCCGTCAGCATCAATTTCTCTTTAGGGAAAAACTTATCCATCCCTGCAAAAGCAACACAAATTTGTTGAGCGTTTTTGCCTAGCTTTTTATTGGTAATTCCAGCATAGGAATTCTGCTCCTGGATCAAATAAGGAATATTCATTTGTCCGGCGACGTACAACAAAGGACCTGAAGCATAGCCGCCCACACCAACCGCCACATCCGGCCTAAATGATTTTATTACAGACCGGGCCTTCCATAAGCTCTTTAAGATCTTCACTGGCAATAATATATTTTTCCATAAAGCTTTGCGTTGAAAGCCCTGTATATCCAAACCTATTATTTTATAACCAGCTGCCGGAACCTTATCCATTTCCATTCTGCCGGTAGCGCCAACAAAAAGTATTTCAATAGCAGGCTCAATGCGTTTTAGAGCATTAGCAATTGAAACAGCAGGAAATATGTGTCCTCCTGTTCCTCCTCCGCTTATGATTACTTTTGTTGACATCGTATAATTCAAGAATTAAAATTCAAAATTTAAAAGCTTCTGCATTTGCACATTAATATCTATCTCCCCATCGCAGGGATTTCTCCTACAATTACTTTTTCTTCATTACCCGACAACCCATCCTTTTCACGCTTTTTTTCTTCAACATCTCTGCTCACACTTAAAATAATACCAAACGCAATACTGGTAAACAACATGGATGTTCCTCCCATACTTACCAAAGGCAAGGGAACCCCGGTTACCGGACCCAAGCCGACGGCGACCGCCATATTTGCAAAAGCCTGTATAGTGAGGCTAAAACTTAGTCCGGCTGCCAGCAGAGCACCGAAAGCCTTGGGACTCGCAGTTACAATCAATATGCATCGGTATAAAAACACGAGGTAAATAATAACCAGTGCTAAACCGCCTACCAGACCATATTCTTCAATAATTAACGCATATACAAAGTCGGAATAGGGATGCGGCAGGAAGTTGCGTTGTGTACTATTTCCCGGACCTTTTCCGATGATCCCTCCGGTAGCGATGGCAATCTTCGCCTGGTTTGCCTGAAATGATTTATCAGAGTCTGCTTCTTCAGGATGCAGGTAAACTTTAATACGAGACTTGTATGTTTCTCTACGCGGACCAAGGAACACTACTCCCAAAAGCAATATTAAACCGGCAAAGCATACAATAGCAATTTGCTTAATACTGATCCGGCCTATGATCAACAATAAAATACTTACCCCGAAAAGCATTAAGGCAGTTGAAAGATTTGCCAAAGCAATTAAAATAAACACCGCACATACGGATCCCATTATGGGAAGAAAAGCCTTTTTTACGTCTTTTATATTCTCTTGTTTTCGTGTAAGCATTCTGGCCAGAAAAGTAATTAAAGCCAGTTTGGCCATGTCCGAAGTTTGGAATGTCTGCGTAGTAAAAGGTATAGTTACCCACCTGCTGGCATCGTTAATGGTATTTCCAAAAACCAGTGTATACAATAACAGAGGGATAGTTATAACCATTAACAACTTAGAAATTCCGGCGTAGTAACGGTAGTCGAGTAAGTGCGAAAAATACATTAGAGCTATGCCGCCAACAATAAAGATTAAATGCTTCATCAATATACTTTCAGCCCCAACCCCACGCTTGTAAGCAAGAGTTCCGGTGGCACTATAAACGGCAAGCAGAGACCATACCGAGAGTAGTATCACAATCAGCCAGATCCAGCGGTCGCCTTTAGTTTTATTTAGTATAGCGTTGAACATTCTTATTAAAGTCAAAAATTAAAAGTCAAAAGTCAAAAACTACCGACCTCATCTGCACATCTATTCTCATTTGCACACCTGCACATTCTTTTCATTTGCGTATTCCTTATAATTCCCTCACTGCGGCTTTAAACTGATTTCCCCTGTCTTCGTAATTCCTGAAAAGATCAAAACTTGCGCAGGCCGGAGAAAGTAAAACGGTATCGCCTTTTGTAGCTAAATGAAATGCAATCTGCACAGCTTCTGATGCCGAGAAAGTGTTTACAATCACGTCTACATCATTTTCAAAAGCATCGTGTATTCGTTTATTGTCTTTCCCTAAGCAAACAATGGCTTTCACCTTGCTTTTAACCAGGTCGCGTAACATTTCATAATCATTGCCCTTATCTACCCCACCAAGAATCAGAACTACGTCCGTAGTCATACTTTCAAGCGCATACCATGTAGAATTAATATTTGTGGCTTTAGAATCATTAATAAAATCAATTCCCGAAATCCTTCCTGCATGCTCAAGGCGATGTTCGATGTTCTTGAAATTACCCATGCTTTCGCGGATAGATTCATTACGAAGTTCAAGCACTTTAGCAACTATGCCAGATGCCATTGAGTTGTAAATGTTGTGTTTGCCTTGTAATGCAAGTTCTGTAATAGACATAGTGAATGGTAATTGATTTTCCAGATTTATAATGATTTCGTTATTCTTAAGATGAGCGCCATTGTTTATCTCTTTCTTAATTGAAAATGGATAAGCTTTAGCATAAACTTGCTGACGTTGTAAACCATTTACTATTTCGGTATCATCCGCACAGTAAATAAAAACATCGTCTTGTGTTTGATTTTGGAGAATGCGAAACTTTGAGCCCGCATAGTTCTCCATACTATAGTCATACCTGTCCAGATGGTCAGGAGTGATATTTAACAGCACAGCTATATCTGCTTTAAACTGATACATATCATCCAGCATAAAACTGCTTATTTCTAGCACATACCATTCAAAATTTTCTGTTGCTACCTGGCGGGCATAACTATTACCAATATTTCCTGCTAAGCCAACATTTACACCAGCATTTTTCAGAATGTGGTAGGTAAGCATCGTGGTGGTCGACTTACCATTTGATCCTGTAATGCATATAGTTTTAGCATTTGAGTACCTCCTGGCAAATTCAATTTCAGAAATCACGGGTATACCCTTTGATTTGATCGCTTTAATGATGGGCGCCTTTTCAGGGATACCAGGACTTTTGATTATTTCCTTAGCCTTTAGGATAATACTTTCGGTATGTAGCCCTTCTTCGAAAGGAATTCCATAACCGCTAAGCTCCTGCTTAAAAATATCGGGGATCTCACCTGCATCGGACACAAAAACCGTGAAGCCCTGTTTTTTTGCTAAAACAGCAGCGCCGGTTCCGCTTTCACCCGCACCTAAAATCACTATGTAATCTTGTTCTGCCATTAACGAAGTTTAAGGGTTACAATAGTTAATATGGCGAGGAAAATTCCGATGATCCAGAAGCGGGTAACTATTTTAGATTCGTGATACCCTTTTTTCTGATAATGATGATGTAGAGGAGACATTAAAAAGATTCGCCTTCCTTCACCAAATTTTCTTTTTGTATACTTAAAATAAGAAACCTGTAAAATAACTGAGACATTCTCCACAAGGAACACTCCGCAAAGAATAGGAATAAGTAATTCCTTGCGAATCATGATTGAGAAAACAGCGATAATTCCTCCGATAGCCAAACTACCTGTATCTCCCATAAAAACCTGTGCGGGATAAGAATTATACCAAAGAAAACCCACGCAAGCACCGAGGAAAGCCCCTGCAAAGATTACAAGCTCGCCCGAGTTGGGGATATAAATAATATTAAGGTACTCGGCCATGATGGTATTACCCGATACATATGCCAATATAGCCAGAGTGGCCGCTATAATAGCTGAGGTACCCGTAGCCAGACCATCTATTCCATCAGTAATGTTCGCCCCATTCGATACAGCGGTGATGATTACAATTACAAACAATAAGAATACTACCAAAGCATATTTCTGATATCCATCTCCAAGAAACTTCAGCACCTTCGCGTAATCGAACTCGTTATATTTATAAAAAGGAAAGTTTGTTTTTGTAGATTTTAAATTCTGAGTAAAATAGTACTTATCACCCTTTTGATGCACCTCTAAAGGAGCCACGTTGGTTGTAGGCAGGTTAACCTGTTGTCTGATAACGATGCTCGGATGAAAGTACATTGTCCAGCCCACAATCAGCGCTAAAACAACCTGACCTAATATTTTGAATTTACCCGCTAAACCTTCCTTATCTTTCTTAAATACTTTGATGTAATCGTCTACAAAACCTATAACCCCCATCCACACGGTAGTGATAAGCATCAGTATGACATAAATATTATCAAGTTTGGCAAATAGAAGCGTTGGCACTAAAATACCTAGCAAAATTATCAGCCCCCCCATTGTAGGAGTTCCCTGCTTTTGCATTTGACCTTCTAAACCCAAATTCCTTACCGTTTCTCCTACCTGCTTAGCCCGTAGAACTTTGATTAGCGTGTTACCGTAAATCGTAGTAACCAACAGCGAAACAATAATCGACATGGCCGTACGAAAGGAGATGTACTGAAACACTCCAGCTCCGGGGATATCAAATTCTCTGTCTAACCAGGTAAATAAATAATATAGCATATCTATATGTGCAAATGATTTTGATGTGCAGATATGCAAATTACTTGCATAAAGCAGACTAATTTTTTAATGACTTTACATGTTATATCAACATTTTCTATCACTGTCAATTTTTTGTACTTGTTATAATTTTTCCTAATACTTTCTTTATTATTATTACCTGCTCTAATAAGCTATCATTAAAAGGATATGTTGACGAATTCTTGCACAACAACAACCAATACTCAGATTCTTCAGCTTCCTTATATACAATTTTCAATTTATGTCTGAAATCAGCTTTGCTCTCTGCACCTTGTGATTCTCTCACCATAGCGCCAATACAGGTGCTGGATCTCCAATATTGCTTAGCCATATTATACTTTCTATTTTCTTCGAGTAGTTCAGAAAAAACTATTGAATCAAGAGAAAACTTAAATGTCAAATCAAGTATTAGATTCTGTTCAGCCATTAAATTCTATTTTATATCTAAATCAGTTTTCATTCCTTTTAACATCCAATTTGCACATCTGCACATTTCTTCATTTTAATAACCGTTTCGCATTCATTTGCATATCTGCACATCTCTTCATTTGCACATTAATTTCCGTTTCGCATTCCATCCGCACATCTGCACATTTCTTTCATTTGCACATTATCAAAGCTCTGCCATTGCCTCCGTCAATATTTGCTTATCATCAAAGGGATGTTTTACGCCTTTAATTTCCTGATATTTTTCATGCCCCTTTCCTGCCACTACGATTATATCGCCCGGTTTTGCCAGGTGGCAGGCAGTCCGGATAGCTTCTTTTCTATCAACTATCGTCAGAGCCTTTCTACGGTTATTCGGCATTACGCCTGCATCCATTTCTTTAAGAATTTGTTCCGGATCTTCAGAACGCGGATTGTCAGATGTAAGAATAACTTTGTCGCTCCAATCGCATGCTACCTGTGCCATAACAGGACGTTTGGTTTTATCCCTATCGCCACCACAACCCAGCACTGTGATTACCTGTTCTGTTCCTTTGCGGATGTTTTGAATTGTGCTTAAAACATTTTGAACAGCATCCGGAGTGTGTGCATAATCAACCACACCAATTATACCGTTTGGCGATGTGATGTAGTCGAAACGTCCTTCTGCACCTTGCAAACGACTTAACACGGTTAACACCTTCAAGGTATCTTGCTCGAGAAGCACAGCAGTAGCATAAACGGCTAAAAGATTATACGCATTGAAGCTGCCAACCATTTTAAACCACACTTCTGCATTATCAATATTCAGCAACAAACCACTAAATTGATTTTCGATGATTTTTGCTTTGAAGTCGGCTGCTGTTTTAAGTGCGTAAGTCTTTTTATGAGCGGCAGTATTTTGAAGCATCACTTTCCCATTCTTATCGTCCACGTTTACTAAGGCAAATGCAGACTTATGCAGTCCATCAAAAAATGCTTTCTTCGCTTTCAGGTAAGCATCAAACGTTATGTGGAAATCTAAATGATCGTGTGTTAGATTAGTAAAAACTCCGCCCGTAAACTCAAGGCCTTCTATTCGATGCTGAGCTACCGCATGAGAACTTACTTCCATAAAACAGTAATCACAACCTGCGATTACCATATCAGAGAGCAATTTATTTAATGCTACCGGATCGGGAGTAGTGTGAGTAGCAGGGACAATTGTTTTATGAACATGATTCTGAACCGTAGAAATAAGTCCGGTTTTGTATCCCATATCCTCAAACAACTGATATAATAAGGTAGCAACAGTAGTTTTTCCGTTCGTACCAGTTATACCGACCAATTTTAAGTTTGCCGAGGGATTATTATAAAAATTCGAAGCGATCAGACCCAGGGCTTTCGCTGAGTCCTTAGTTTGAATATAAGTTACCTTTCCATTAATCGTTTCAGGAAAATCTTCGCAAACCACGGCATTTGCCCCAAGGGATATTGCTTTCTCGATGAAAGCATGCCCATCGGTTATCGTTCCGCTTACAGCAACAAATAAAGATCCTGGTTTAACCTGGCGAGAATCAAAACAAACAGAAAGCACATCCACATCGGCCGAACCTTTCTGGCCCAAAACCGATACTCCATATAATAGCTCTTCTAAATTCTTCATCACTCAAGTTCTATTGTAATTGGATATCCTTTCATAACCCTGCTTCCGGCCAGTAACGACTGGCTTATCACTTTCCCACTTCCCTTAACAACCGGCCTAAGCCCAGCACTGCTTAATAAAAACAAGGCATCTTTTAAACCCATTCCCGAAACATCCGGGACCTGTTTGGAACTAAACTTCACTTCTTTGATCGATACTCCATTATTGGTATCAACAACACTAACAAACTCGCTGTTTGCAGCGAACACGGCTTTAATGCCTAAAGATTTATATACCTGCTGAGTTGCTTTTTTATATCCTCCTTTTGAAACCGGCATTTTAGTATTGCCCACCAGGTTGGCAGATTCAACACGATCATACATCTCCACATCATTTGCGAAAACTTTGTCGGCTATTTCGCGGAAAGGAGGCCCCGCAACCTGTGCTCCATAGTAACCATTTTTTGGATCGTTGATCACCACAATCAAAGAATACTTAGGTCGGTCTGCAGGAAAATAACCGCAAAAAGATGCCTGGTACTGCTTTTTCGCCCTGTAACCTTTATTAGCATCGGCTACCTGAGCAGTACCCGTTTTGCCTGCAACTTTATAAAAGGGATTATAAATCACACCCCGGCCGGTACCTTCTGTAATTACCCCTTCAAGCATAGCCTGAATCTTGCCGAGCGTTTCGTCAGAACAAATCTTCTCATTGACAACACGTGTTTTAAACTGCTCAATGGTATTACCTAACCTCCTGATTTCCTTTACGAAAATTGGAGACACGTATCTACCATTGTTCGCGATAGCATTGTAGAAAGACAGCATTTTCAAGGGCGTTAGCTGCATTTCATAACCGTATGCCATTTGGGGTAGAGTCATATTTTTATTCCAGCTCTTATTTTCCGGGTTTTTTATTACCGGCCGGGCTTCCCCGGGGATCTGTAATCCCATTTTTTCATGCAACTTCCACCGGTAAAGATGGTCTGTAAACCCCGATTGATCTTCCTTATAGGCATTATTTATCAATTGAGCGATTGCTGCATTTGATGACTCTTCAAATGCTTTTTTAACGGTAACTACACCAATACTTCCGTGAGAATCCTTAATCAAATGTCCCGGTATTTTGTACGTACCTGTACCAACAAGCGTATTTGTATCAACCTTTTCATCCTCAAGAAGTGCCATATAAGAGGCTACTTTAAAAGTCGAACCGGGATCCTGATTAGCCGCAATGGCATAATTGAATGTTTCCTTATATTGCCCCTCACCCACTTTTGAATAGTTTGCGATAGCTCTTATCTCTCCAGTGGAAACTTCCATCAAAACCACGCAACCATGGTCGGCATCGCTTACAATCAATTGCTTGCGTAAGGCATTCTGAACCACATCCTGCATATTTATATCGATAGTAGAAATAATATCAGCGCCTTCCTTAGGAGCAATTTCTATATCTTTATTTATCGGAATCCAGGTGCCGCCGGCTATACGCTGCATTAATCTCCTTCCACTTTCTCCATCGATGTACGAGCTGTAAGCACCCTCAAGCCCTACCGGCTTTACATTTTCGTTTTTATATCCGATTGTTCTTTTCGCTAAGGCCTTAAACGGAAATATTCGTTTGTTCTGCTGAACAACGATTAAACCACCTTTATACCTGCCCATATTGAAAATTGGAAACTTGCGGATGGCGGAAAGCTCCTGGTGAGACACCCTCCGCTTTAACAAAAAATATCGATCATTATCCCGACGGGCCCCACGAAGCATTTTGGAATATTCACGGCGACTTTTATCTCCGAAGAAATTCGAAAGCTTTTCCGCCAATGAATCAACTTTAGTTAAAAAAACTTCATCCTTTTCAATTCCACCTGCAAGCATATCCACTCTCAACTCATATTCCGGAACTGAAGTCGCCAATAGACTTCCATCAACTGAATAAATATTTCCTCTCACAGCCTCCACGTTCACATATTTGGTCGACAAACTATCCGCCATTGCCTTCCACTTTTTGCCTTCCGAAAACTGCAGATGAAAAAGCTTAAATAAAACCGCAAACGCAAGCAATACAATCAACCCGAAGGCGATGTACACGCGTAACAATATGTCGGTTCTTATATTCATAGCTTCATCCTAGCCATCTCCAAAGGAGAGAGAGCTTGTCGGGACAGTTTATTATTCTTCTATTTCAATTACAATTTTTTTCGGTGGCTCCACCAGCTCTTTTAATCCCAGAGTATCTACCTGCTTGGCAACTTCTGTTTGTGTACTTTTAAGCATCAGATCCGCCTTTAATGTTTTAAAATCCCAGCTCAATTCCTTAACCTCTTTACTTAATTTATCTATCCCGCGTATTGTCTTCTCAGCAAAATGTCTATTAGCAATATATACCATGGCAAGCATTGCCAAAAAAATCAAAAATGGCATCATCTGAGTGGCAGATTCCTTCGAAACAACCCCTTCCGTCAGGAATGTTGTAAAGAAGTTTTTAGGCAACTCAACCTTTTGCTTTAACTCAGGCTCAGGCCCCTGCTCTTCCGCCTCTTCTATCTGTTCTCTAAAACGATTACTCACGTTTCAAATTCAAAAGTTAAAATTCAAAAGTTAAAAGCTTCATATGAAAATCCTCCCTCATTTGCACATCCGCACATTATCTCCATCCGCACACCAATCAAAGCTTCACCGCGATTCTCAATTTTGCACTTCGCGCACGACTGTTTTGCTTTATTTCTTCTTCAGACGCGGTTATCGCTTTTCGCGATACAGCTTCAAAAGGCTTTAGTGGATTACCAAAAAAATCTTTGTCCACTTCGCCTCTGAATTTCCCCTTGGCAATAAAATTCTTCACCAGCCTGTCTTCCAAGCTATGATAAGACATTACCACAAGTCGCCCACCAACAGCCAAAACATCCGCTGCCTGCATTAAAAAATCCTGAAGCGCTTCAAGTTCCTGATTGACCTCTATTCTCAAAGCCTGAAAAACCTGCGCCAAATACTTGTTCTCTTTCCCTTTCGGGATGAGTTTTTTAATAACCTCCTTTAAACCGGAAATTGTTTCTATGGATTGATTTAGCCGCGCCGTCACGATGGTCTTTGCCAGCGATTTTGCATTCTGAATCTCGCCATATATGCCGAAAATTCTATGCAAATCTTCCTCTGAATAAGAATTGACTACTTCTTTCGCGGTAAGCGAAGAAGCTTGATCCATTCGCATATCCAAATCAGCGTCAAACCGCGTTGAAAACCCCCGCTCCGGCCGATCAAACTGGTGCGACGAAACACCGAGATCGGCCAGAACACCATCTACAGGAATTGCAGCATGCAGACGGCAATTGTTTTTCAAAAAACGGAAGTTTTGATCAATAAAGGTTAACCGATCATCGTTTGGAATATTCGCCTTAGCATCCGCATCCTGGTCAAATGCCAGAAGACGCCCTTTAGCGCTTAAGTGTTTTAAAATTTCACGAGAATGCCCGCCGCCGCCGAAAGTAACATCCACATACACACCATCCGGCTTAATAGCCAAACCCTCAATACATTCAGAAAGCATCACCGGATTATGATATTCAGACATCCGCCCTCCTTCCTAAACCTCCCATCACCTCTTCAGCAAGGTTGGAAAAATTATCAGGCTCGTTATCTAATTGGGCATCATAGGCATCTTTTGCCCATACCTCAATCTTATTAAATTGAGACGAGAGCACCACATCGGCACCCATCCCGGCATACTCCATCAATGACTTTGGCAATAAAATCCGTCCCGCTGCATCCAAAGAAAGCTCTGAAGCACCACGAGTAAAGTAGCGAATAAACTCCCTCGTCTTCTTTTCGTATTGATTCAACTTATTCAAATCCTCCACAATCGTATCCCACTCCTTCCTGGTATAAATCACCAAATGCTTCTCAAACCCCCGATTAACAACCAAACCTTCACGCTCAGCCTCAGGCATTTGCTTACGCAAACCAGCCGGAAGCATAAGCCTTCCCTTGGCATCAAGTTTACATTCAAA
>CBFGOI010000009.1:0-69126 GCA_965650335.1 uncultured Pedobacter sp.
CCAGGTTCCTGCTTTGAGAATATCTTTTTCTCCTTCGCAGCGGACTTTACCACTCCTTACCTCGTAGGTATTATAAGCACCGAAGCGTAGCTCATCGTCTTTGTCACACTGTTTTTCGCTCTGTTCAACAATTTTCCATGCAGTATTTCCGACTTTAACTTCTAAAGTGCCGTAGTAATTCCAAGTCTTTTGAGTTAAAAGCCGTTCTTGTTCATCAGTTGCAATTAAAGTCAAGCCGCTAAAGGTCGGCCATAATGCAATGCAAAGAATCATGCAGATAGGCATTTTGCTTTTCATTCTATAAATATGTAATTAACGAGCGAAAAGGACAATATTAAATTCCAGTTATTATTAATCATTAACACAAAGTTAGATTAAGGGCTTCTGTAGCGGTCAAAAGCTTCCGGCATAAACGCTCTTGGCCAATGCACTTTAGCCATTTATTCCTTTTCCTTTTGACCTTGATTGCCCTTAATCTGATCGAGCGCCATAATTAATTTTTAATCATCAAATTATGGAAAAGCTTCAAAATCAAATTTCATTGTTCCAAGTAGCAGAAATCAATATTACTTATAAACCAAAGTTCAAAGCCTCTGAGAGACCAAAGGTTTCAAGTTCCAAAGACCTTTACAGCGTATTATACAATAATTGGGATTTAGATATATTAGAATTGAAAGAGCAGTTTAAAATCATCTTATTAAACCGAGCAAATAAGGTACTTGGAATTTCCGAAGTGTCTACCGGAGGATTTGCCGGCACAGTTGCAGACCCTAAAGTCATTTTCTCAACTGCCTTAAAAGCATGTGCCAGTTCAATTATCCTAAGCCATAACCATCCATCAGGAAATTTGAAGCCAAGTCAGGCTGATTTAAATTTAACAAGGAAAATAAAGAATGGTGGGGATTTGCTTGACATAGCGGTTCTCGATCATATCATCCTGACTGCCGAAAGTTATTTTTCTTTTGCAGATGAAGGGCTTTTATAGCCCTTTTTTTTGAATATTCAAACTTAAATAAAAAAGGGTTGTACTTAGTACAACCCTACATCTACCTATGAAAAACGTCCCTTTGGGAGGGACAAACGATGTTACACAATCTTTCTAGCAATGCCAGATTTCGATTTAGCATTGCTATATGGGATTTATCTAATTTGCGGGCGATATTGGCCTTCATTATTCATTAAATCCAGAAATCGTTTATTTAATTTCTTTGCCGACTGGTAAACTAAAATAAAAAGTAGAGCCATTACCTTGTTCACTTTCTAACCAAATTCTTCCTCCATGGCGTTCAATGATTTCTTTACAAGAGATAGGCAAAGAACTAAATGCTTGTGAGGACAATGTGAGCTAAAGACGCAATTATTAAATCAATTACGACCGCTTCCTCACTTCCCTGATTATCGCAATCAACGCGACCACTATACTTACCGGAAGTATATAGCCGAGATAGTTTTTGATTTGAGGAAACTGAGCACCTAGCAGATAGCCTGCCATGGTAAACGCGCTTACATACAATAGAACAGCAGTTAGAGAAAGCGGAAAAAAGGTACGAACAGGCATTCGGGTTGTGCCCGCAATAACTGGGCTAAAGGGCCGGATAACCGGTAAAAACTTACCTAAAATAATTGCTCCTTTTTTATGTTTCCTGATATATTCTTCGGCCATGTTCAGATACTTTTTCTTGAAGTACCAGGTGTCTTCCTTACTGTAAATACGGTGTTTGAAGCGTCTCCCGATGTAAAATCCGGAAATATCCCCGGCAAAGGCTGCGAAAATAATACAAACTAGTAAAGTGACGATATCAACCTTTAGCGTTTGGCTGCTAACCAAAAGGCCGGCTGTAAAAAGCAAAGTTTCTCCTCCGGGTACAATAAGGCCGAGGAGTAACCCGGTTTCGGCGAATACAAGCGCAAGAATAATGAAAAAGCCTCCCCACTCAATTAGTCCCGATGTTTCAATTAACAGTATCATAAGAAAGAAATTTGATAGCATCTTGCATAGCATGTTAGTTGTTAAAAAAAAGTGAAATATGATGAGCAAGATTATAGGAGTAAGTTATCTTAATGCCGAAAGTATCACAGATTTCTTTTACGACTGCAAGCCCAAGGCCACTTCCTTTTGAATTTCGCCCTTTGTGAAACCTATCAAATATTTGTTCATGATTGAAATCTATTTTGGGCCCTGAGTTAGATATCTGTAAGGAGTTCTCAGTTAAGGAGCATTCAATTGTTCCACCCTGATTATTGTGTCGGATCGCATTGCTTAATAAATTGTTCAGCAAAATATCAAGAAGATCTTTATTTACACGTATTGAAGAACTTTCAAGATTTAAATCAATCTGAAGATTTTTAGCCTTTATTAATTCTTCAAACTGGGTAATTTTCTTTTCTAAAGTTTGCTTCAAGTCTATTACCTCGGCTTCCTGATATTGATTATTGCCTATTTTGGTTAAAAGTAGCAACATCTGATTTAGCTTAGTTAATCGCTCGGTTGCATTAAATATACCTTGCAGGGGCTCGGTTTGATTTGCTGTTGAAGTTTGTATTAAAAGATCAAGCTTTGATTTAATAATTGCCAAAGGAGTTTGCATTTCATGGGAGGCATTCTCCGTGAAATGCTTTAAGGTCTCATATTCACGTGCTACTCTTTCAGTCATCAAACCGACCGATTTATTTAACTCATCAAATTCTTGCACCTTACTGGGAGGAAGGCTTAGCATTTTATTTGTGTGTAAATCAAATGCTTTTAGTTGCAGAAGAGTGTTAAAAAATGGCTGCCACACTTTACCCAAAACAAAGCGATTGATCAAAAATATCATTACAAATAATAGCGAAAAAATAAGACCAGTAATTCCGACAATTAACCTCAGAAGGTATTCTGCCTCTACCTGGGATTTATATACAACCGCTTTAAAGGGGGTACCATTAGCTAAAACTGGAAACGAAAGACTTCTATAAGGTTCCGTTTTACCATCCTTTGTGCTTAATTGCTTGGTATCAAGAATTTCGCGATTTAGATTTGCAGAGTCTGCAGGTTCAAATTTTATAAGCTGATGCTTATAATCTGAGGCTACGGGCAACTTATTGTTAAACTTTATATAATCGAGAATCTCTTGTTCCTCAACCCGCAAATCTTTATCTATTTGACGGATTAAAATTGTTCTGATAATATAATAATACGCCACACTGCTTAACAGCATAATTATAAACGCTGTTAAAAGATGCACTCGACTATACTTGTTTAATAATTTCATTGGTCGATGAATCTATACCCCATGCCATAAACGGACTTAATATAATCCGGACATGTTTTTTCAGCTAGTTTTTTTCTAAGATTTCTGATATGAGTATAAATAAAATCAAAGTTATCGGCCATATCCATCTCATCACCCCAAAGATGTTCTGCGATAGCATTTTTGGAAATGACTTTTTTTTGATTGGTAATAAAATATAATAGCAACTCAAACTCTTTTTTAGTTAAATCTAAAGGTTCTTTCAAAAAATAAGCTATTTTAGACATAGTGTCAATTGAGATATCATGGAAGTCAACTATGGTATTCCCATTGAAGCTTCTTCGTCTAATAATCGCTGCAAGCCTGGCACTCAGTTCAGCCAGATGAAATGGTTTGGCGAGATAATCGTCTGCACCTAACTGGAACCCTTCTATTTTGTCATCCAAAGAATTTTTAGCAGAAATAATGAGCACCCCATCCAACTTTCTATTAATCTTAAGATACTTAAGAAGCTCTAGTCCGCTTCCCCCAGGTAAAGTGATATCAAGCAGGATACAGTCATAGTCATATAATCCAATTTTCTCTTTAGCTGCATAATAGTCAATTGCAGTTTCACATAGATAACCTTGCTCTTTTAGATAACTAACCAAGCTACCACTAAGTTCCTGTTCGTCTTCTACTATAAGTATTTTCAAGCTAATTCAATTTTTGTTTGTTTGGGCTTTCCGAAGGTCCAGTAAATTAACGGAAGAAAAAACAGATTCAGAATGGTAGAGGTAGTTAATCCGCCCAAAATTACAATTGCCATCGGATATTCGATTTCCTGTCCCGGCTTGTTACCACTTATTACGATCGGGAGTAAAGCAAGCGAAGCTGCAAGAGCTGTCATTAAGATAGGTGTCATTCTTTCTAACGCGCCCCGTATAATCATATGCAATCCAAACGGTTCGTTTTCTTCTGTTTCCAGATGGCGGTAGTGACTAATGAGCATAATAGCATTTCTTGCGGCAATTCCCAATACTGTAACGAACCCCACTAATGAGCCCAGGGACAATACGCCTCCCGAAATCCAGGCGGCAAGGATGCATCCCGACAGGGCAAACGGAAGACTAAGCATAATTAGGCTTGCTGTGCGGTAGGATTTAAAATCGATATACAGAATCATGAAGATCCCCAAAATGGACAGGAGCATCAGGCTGTATAACCTGCTTTGAGATTTTTGGCGTTCTACATATTCACCCAGAATCTCGGGGTGATAGCCAGCATCAAAGGATACTCTGCTTAGTTTAGTGTCGATATCGCGGGCAACCGCACCCAAATCTCTGCCCTTGGTATTACAAGTTACATCAATCCGTCTGGAGGATTGTTCGCGGGTAATTTCGTTTGGCGTTGGAGCAACGTACACATCAGCCACGTCTTTTAATGGTACACGCCCTCCTCGCGGAATATCAATCAGTAAGCTACGAATATCTTCTATGCTGGCTCGTTGGTCGTTGGTTCCCCAAACTACCACATCAAATATCTTCTGGTTCTCGTAGACTTCGCCAGCCTTGGTTCCGTTTACCAGTGTGTTGATAGCACTGCGCACGTCACTTGCAGATACCCCAAAGCGTGCAGCTTTATCAGCCTGAAACTTTACAGCCAGCTGAGGTACCAGCGTTTGTGGCTGGACTTTTAAATCGCTTACGCCATCTACCTTTTCAAGTACCTTACCAATTTCCTTCGCCTTGTCTTGCAAAACTGCAAGGTCAGAGCCGTAAATTCTCACTACGATACTGGCACTGGTTCCGGTAAGCACTTCTTTTACACGTTCGCGCAGATAGGTAAGCACATCGCGGTAAAGGCCCGGATAGCCGTCCACCACTTCCTGTATTTTGTCGACGGTTTCCTGATAATCTACTTCAGGGTCAACACTTATCCAGTTTTCGGTAAAATTCGGGCCAACAACTTCATCAGCCACTTCAGCGCGGCCAATATGTGCCCCAAAGTTGCGGACACCAGGAATGGCTCTGAGTTCGTTACTGGCACGCTGGGTAATTCTTGTCATCGCTTCCAATGAAGTCCCAGGCTTTTCAACCCAATGCATCAGGAAATCGTATTCCTTAAAATGGGGGAGAAACTCTTCACCCAGAAGGGGAGATAATCCAAAAGTGAGCAGAATAGTCGCCCCCATGATGATAAAAGCTTTTTTGGGCTTTGCGATAATGCGGTGTAAAAAGTTTTCGTATTTAGGTTTAAGATAGAGAACAGGTTTTGGTTCCTTCTCCGGCTCGCTTGCATTGCCGGATGTATAACGGTTCTTTAACAGTATGAGGGAAAGTGCCGGTGTTAATGTTAAGGCAACGAATAGGGAAGCCATAATAGCCAGCATATACGATAAAGCCAGCGGCTGAAAAAATGAACCTGACAATCCCGGAAGGAAAAACACAGGCATTAATACCAACGCTACAATCAAGCTACCGTAAACCACCGCACTCCGTACTTCCATCGATGCGGTAAATACCACCTGGATAGCAGGCTTTGGCTGCGCAAGAAGTGCGTTCTGTTTTAACCTCCTTACAATATTTTCTACGTCGATAATGGCATCATCTACCACTTCACCGAGTGCGATTACTAAACCAGCAAGCACCATAGTATCAATCGTTCCGCCACGGTAATGGAGTACAATCATGGCAATCACTAAAGAGAGCGGGATTGCCAGCACGCTGATTAAAGCTGTCCGCCAGTCTTTTAAAAAGAAGAAAAGTACCAAAATAACCAGAATACAGCCTATCAGGAGCGCCTTGTTAAGGTTGTGCAGAGACATTTCGATAAAGGTTGCGGGGCGGAAGATCGTCGAATCGAAGGTCATACCCTTCATAGCAGGACGCATTTCTTCAATCACCTTTTCTACCTGCCGGGTTACTTCCAGCGAGTTTGCCTGCGGCTGTTTTTCAACGATAAGCAATAAACCGGGCCCATCGTTAATAATGGCATCGCCGATAGGGGCGCGGAAACCTTCTGTAACTTCAGCTATTTCTCCTAAACGAACCTGAAGCCCGTTCTTTGTGGAAAGGGTAACCTGGGCCAGGTCTTCTGCCTGGTAAATAGTCGGAAGGTGCGATACTGCCATGCGCTGGTTGGGCATGTCGACAAAACCGCCGCCGAACTGGCGTGTCGCATCGCTTACCGCAGTAACCACCTGGCTTAGTTGCAGATTGTTGGCATATAAACGCTCTGGATTTACCTTGACCTGCAATTGCCTGTCGCGCTGACCCCAGATTGCCACATTGGCTACACCCGGGATAGACATCAACCTTGGACGCATAGTCCAGCGCACCTCGGTTGTCATCGCCATTTGGGAAAGCGTTTTTGAACTTACTCCAACTTTCAGTACCCTGCTGGTTGATGATAAAGGCGTAAGCATAACGGGTGGCCGTGCAACTGCGGGAAGGGTGGTAGCTACCCTTGTCAGCCTTTCCTGAACCAATTGTCTTGCTTCAATAACCCCGGTTCCTTTCTTGAAATCAAGCACGATTGAGGCTAAACCGAGCACCGACTTTGAGCGAAGCCTTGTTGTATTCGGTGTACCGTTCAACGCGTTTTCGATAGGAACAGCAATTAAGGCTTCAACCTCTGCTGTGGACAAACCCGGTGCTTCCACTTGTATTTCTACATAGGGAGGTGCAAATTCCGGAAATACATCATAGGACGCGTTTTTCACGACATTGTAGCCTACTATCATCAGCAGGCCCATGAGGGCAACCACAATAACTCGTAGTTGCAGGGATGTTAATACCAGCCAGCGCATTATTTACCTCCCCCAAATTCTGTCCCGAACAACTCTGCAGTGCCATCGGTAACTATTTTGGCACCGATAGCCGGGCCGCTTTTTAAGAGTGCACGATTATTTGCTACTTTCAAAAGTTCCACGCGCCTTCGCACAAATACATTGGGTTCGGTATTTTCATATACCCATGTATTACCATAAATATCATACACAACCGAAGGGTAAGGAACCACGAGCCCGGATACATTGCCTTTATATGGTAACGTTACGCTGATTTTTTGTCCAGGCCTGAATGTGCCGCGGCTATTGTCAATCTCATAATATAGGTCTACCGAACTGGCCAGTGGGTCGGATGTTGAAGGGCCGGTAACCGGACGAGCGGTAACTGAACCTGATGCGCCGGTGAATTCGGATAGTCCCTGCACATAGGCGTTTGCACGAACATCAATTTGGGCTTCATCTCCGGCATATACCGGTACCCTAACCCATAAATTTTGCAGGGAAACAATGTCTGCTATGGGGGCGGCATTTGCCAGAACCTGATTACTGCTGCTATACACTTTCTGAATTACGCCGCTTATCGGTGCTTCAATACTCAATGAAGACATGCGGCTGGCCAGAGCCTGACTATTGTTTCCTTTCAATAACTGCTGCCGGTTTCTGGCTACCCGAAGCTGAGCGGCAATTACAGCCAGTTCTGCTTCGGCTTCCTGTTTGGCCCGCAAGCTTCCGGCTTTTTCCTGATAAAGCTGTGATGTACGTTTTACTTTTTCAAGTGCAACATTATACTGGATCTGTCTTTGCGAAACGTCTTCTCCCGCATTTAACATGTCTTTCTCTGATGGAAGGATAATCAGGCGCGCCAACTGCTGACCTCTTGATACCTGCTGGCCCGCCGTTATCGTACGGCCACTTCCCGCTGCTACCAATGTACCGGCAACCGGTGCGGTAAGTGTAATTGTTTTACCGGGAACGGCAACTATTTCGGCACTGAAAGAACGGCTGTTGTTTACCAGATCGTTCTGCACTTCAACGGTCTTTATCCCGAGGCGTTCTACAGCCTTCGGAGTAAGTGTGATTCTATTTAAATCACCTTCTTTAACGGGATTACTTTGCTCCGCAGGGCCTTTGGCTTTTTCTTCTTTTTTACCGCCCTCGCAGGCACCGGTAATAAAAGTTCCCGCAAGTAAGATGACGAAAAGGTATCTCATAGTTTGTATTAATTTTTTTCAGTTTTTTTACCGATACTTAAATTAAGCTGACTTACCGAGCGGCGGAGTTCCGCTTCAATTTCAGCTTTGCGAAGCAAGCCATTAGTAAGTTGCCGCATAGCCTCCAGAACCGGGAGGTATGAAATGTCGCCTCGTTTAAAGGCCAATTGCGAAAGCTGGACGGCTTCCTGCAAGGCGGGCAAAGTTTTACCGTTCCAGATTTGGTATGACTTTAAGGTTTGTTCATATCTGTCGTACGCGTTTGCCACGTCGAGCGAAATTCGCTGGCGGATGGCTACATAGTTGAAAGAAGCTTGTT
Organism: uncultured Pedobacter sp.; assembly: GCA_965650335.1. GTDB lineage: Bacteria > Bacteroidota > Bacteroidia > Sphingobacteriales > Sphingobacteriaceae > Paradesertivirga. The sequence continues at coordinate 8,530 of CBFGOI010000009.1, forward strand.
CCATTTCTGCCCTTGCCCGCGCAATTTTCCCCTGGTTACGGTTAAGTACAGGAAGTTCCATTTGTATCCCCGGATTAAAAGTGTTGGGCAAGAGCTCGCTTCCTCCCTTGCCATCAATATGCTGAAAGTTTAAGGTTGCCATAAAGTTTAGTATCCGCGAACGTTCCCAGCCGAGGCGGTTAGCGCCAGACGTTATTGCCAGGGCCGCCGACTGCAATTCTGGCTGATTTTCAAAAGCAAGCCTGAGGTATTCGTCCTTCGACACCTTTTGATTTATAAAGTCTGTCTTTGAGAGGACATACGTTAACGTGGTGTCGGGCGAATACCCCAGTAGTGTGTTTAGACGGTGGGCGAAAAGTATAGTATCAAGGCTTGCTTTGTTGTATTCATCTATGGCCGCTGCACTATCGGCGCGGGTGGTTAGTGTTTCCAGTTCACTGATATCCCCCAGGCGGAAGCGAACATTTGACAGAACTTGTATTTCTTTTCGTATTAGGGCGGTTTGGTTTAATATCGCGGCCCGTTCTTTGGCCCATTGCAAATCAGCGAAAGAAGTTTGAACGTCGCGAATTAAGGTATAGCCGCGCTGGAGCATATTTTGAGCGGTACGTTCTATTTCGGTGTGCGCAAGTGCTATTCGCTTCGGTCGCTGCCATAAAAAGTCGAGCCCAAAATTGATATATCCCGATACATTTATTCCGCCGGAAGGCAAAAGATACCGCAGGAGCGGATTTGATACCATACCGGCATCGGTTAAATCTGCCTGTGCAATGGTGATGCTGGCTAAGTCGGCTTGATACTGAGGATTGTTGAAGAGCGCCAGAGAAATTGCCTCCTCTTCTATAATCCCATCATTCATTTGAACTTTTGGAGGAAGGAGACTAAGGCCTGGTTTTACTTCCTTGGCTAACTCATAACCAAACTGTTGTTTAATTTTTTCGCTTACAGTATTCCGGGAAACTTTCGATCGAGTAGAACAAGAACTCAACCCTACAAGACAGATAAATCCTGTAACTTTACCGCACAAACTTATAAATGTGGAAGCTTTTAGCTGCATTTAGCTAATGTAGACATGAAATCTCAAGCAAATCTTAAGTTATAAGTTTTAGAAAAAGTCGGGTATGAATTTGCTGGAAACTTTAGCAAATCCCAGAAGTGACTAGTACGTATTAAGACTTTATATCAGAGAGATGAAACCTAATTTGGACTTCTTAATTTCCCGTTTTTAAATAAGAAATATGCCGTCTGATAATAAGCTATCGCTTGTTCTACTAAAGTTTTAGGCAAACTAGTCGGAGTTTGCAAATTCTGGCTTTTATTATATAAATACGTTTCTACCTTTTTCTGCGGAGATAGGATAACCAGGCTATCCTGTTTCATGTAAGCTAATTTTTGATATGTCCCGAGTACTATTCTGGGAGAATAGCTTGTTGATAAGACATTTTTCCCGAACAAATTACTTCGGTATTGCCATCCAAGAATATTAAATAAAGTTGGATACAAATCTATTTGAGAACACATCTTATCAATTTTACCATTGTTTCCCTGCGGTAGATTATAAATCATACAAGGTATATGATATTTAGAAATATCTATTTCGTTTTTACCTGCACTACTTGCACAATGGTCTGCAACGAAGATTATCACAGTATTCTTGAACCATGGTTTTGTCTTGATCTTTCGTAAAAAATCTCCAATGGCGTAATCGGTATACTTTACTGCACCTTCTCGTCCTGATCCGGAGGGTATATCAACAGCACCTGATGGATATGTAAACGGACGATGATTGGAAGTGGTCATTACAAAATTGTAAAATGGCTTACCCTTGGCGAAACTTCTATCTACGTTGTCGATTACAGCATTATATAAATCGCCGTCGCAAATACCCCAGGCATTTTCAAAAGTCACTTGCTTGTCCGAAATAATTGTGCGATGTGTTTTATAATTATCTCCTACGCTTATATTTCTTCCCCTATCAATAATATTGAACCCATTTGAGCTGAAATATTGGTTCATGTTGTCGAAATAGCCATCCCCGCCATAAAAGAAGGATGTGCTATATCCTTTCTGTCTGAATATCTCTCCGATAGTTGACAAGTTTTCATTGTGAGGTCTTCTGACGATACTATTACCCGGTGTAGGTGGTACTGCTAAACTTAGTGCTTCCATACCTCGAACTGTTCTGGTACCGGTTGCATACATGTTAGTAAAGAGAAGGCTTTTCTCTGCAATTGAGTCAAGAACTGGAGTAAGGTTTTGAGTATTTCCAAAATGTGACATGAAATCTGCACTGAAACTTTCTATCGTTATCATGATTACGTTAGGCATCTGAGAATTTTCAGCCCGCGACACTGTTCTCAAAATGGATTCTCCATTTTCAATAAATGATGATTCAGGTTCCTTTAACTCTTCCCTTATTAGTGAAAAAGCTGTCTTATTATCTAATAGAGCATAGAATTGCTGATAATTCAATTCGTTGTTCTTAAAAGCAGCGAAGAAGGAATAAGTACCTGCCTTTGACAATTCATTTTGATACCGGTTAGGAGAACTTTCTGCCCAATCATTTTTTACTGAAATGATATATATAGCCCCAAGAGACCAGAGTACGCCGGTAAAGACCAGGCGATGCTTAAATGAGGTTCTGGAATTAAAGCTTTTAGAGAATGCACCAAATTTTCTAAATAGAATGATGACTATCAGAGTAACCAGTAAGACATAGCTAATTAAGATAGGAAGAGGGTACGACTCATTGATATTATTAATTACCTCGAAAGTATAAATCAGATAATCAACAGCAATAAAATTAAATCGGCTCTCAAATTCCTGCCAAAAGGTGAGTTCAGCAAAAAATGAAAACAGACTTATTAAAACCATTAAGGATATTATCACATAGTTGACTATGTAGTTAAATTTTGATTTTAATAGCTTTCCGGGCAATAAAAGGAGATATAACGAATATGGAATAGTATAGAAGACAGCTACACCTACATCAAAAATAAAACCCTTTATAAAGAGGACGAAGCAAGGGAAAAAACTAATATCTGCTTTAGAAAATGAAAATACTGTGAGTAATGCCCGGACTATGAAGGAAATTACTATAAAGTAAACGATAAAGGCACAAAGAGCACTGTACCTGCTTCTCGGAAATTGTTTTATCATTAACGTTTAAATTCGATTGACTACTACGCAAAATTAAGGTTTCAGGGCTAGAGTTACGCATTGCTTAAAACCTTTGGCGCAAAGCAATTGATGGTTGCAGCCCTTCATCGGAGTATCCCGCGACAGCTCTAATGAAAAGGCGATTAAACGGAGCGATAAATATACCAGCCCCATATCCCTGATGAATGGTGGCGGATTTTTCATGTTTCACCCAAACTCTGCCAGCGTCATAGAATCCGATTAACCCGACTTTACCCGGCAGAACATAATGAAGGAAGTTTGGAAGTGTAATGCGGGCTTCAAAATTATTATAAGCGAGATGGTCTCCGGCAAAACGAAATTTTCTGTAGCCTAGTAAATTATCCTGGCTGCCTAAAAATGCGCTTTGATAAAACGTAGTTTGGCCAAAGGTTAAACCTCCGCCCATACGGTTTGCAAAAACAACCCTGCCTTTATAAAAGGATTTGTACAAAGATAGCTGAGGGAAAACTTGCGCATAATCTTCTGAGTATTTGTTTAACCCTTCAAAGCCCTGAATCTTAAGAGTGAAGTTAAGCCCTTTCGAAGGAAGGATTTTGTTATCACGGAGATCCCAGCTTAAATTGAAATTTAAGCCTGCATGGGATTTATCCTCTGATAAATTTTCGAATTGGCTGGTTATTACCGGATCATTAATGAACCGTCCCAGGTTGTCCCTGGTGCTAAATCTGAAATACTGAAATGACGGGCCGGCAGATACAGATAGCGTTTTACTGGTATTGAAACGCAATTTCGGATCTAACTGAAGATAGGAATACTTAACTCAATAAAACGTTCTAAAATCTCCCGTTTGATCAAAATCCGTTTCATTTCCTCGGCCGAAGAAATTTAGAATATTTCCCTTAAAGTCGCTGAAGCCGTTAATCGTTAGATCTGTGTTTTTTAAAACCGATATCCATTCGGCGTTATATTGAAGCAAAAAAGACGTAGAGTTAAAGTTTTTAAGAACAGAAAACTTCTGCATGCTTCCATAGGGTTCTTTACGAAAACCTTCTTTGGTTATTTTATATCCCAAACCTAAAAATATTCCATCTACCGAGCGAAGATCAACCGTAGGAGCAATGCCCGTAGAATTGGTATATAGATTGGTGAAAACCTTTTTGGTGTTAAGTGTATCGTTTGAAGAATGTAAAGCAAAGTGCCTTCCGTTATCAATAAATTTATCATTGTCCCGGTTCTCATAAACATCAACTTTGCCTTTAAATGCGATTACCTCATAGGTTTTTTGACCCTCGCCACCAACAATTCTAATTTTGATTTTAGTTGTCGGGACATTGATTTTAAACACATCATTACCTTTTCCCGTAAAGAAACGCAGTTCCCTTGTTATATCTGGTTGGAAAGTATTCGAAAAGAGATTTTGATCCTTATTGCCTGATTTAGAAAGCTTGTAAATATTAACAACCATTCTTCCTTTTTCATCCTCCGTCATCTCTACCAATTCAGTTTTGTCCGAAGTGCGAATGTCCGTAACAGAATATAGGAAACGATAGTATTTGTCCATCGCACCAACCATATTGTCACGGCGACTTTTCAGTGTATTGAATATCAACTCCTTTCTGATTGATTTAGAGGACTCGGGCAGCTTGTTGACGGCATCCATTATAATTCTGTCTGGCAAAGCTTTGACGAAATTATTCGTCATCTGCATCCATTCCTCATAAGTATATTGATTCAGAAACTGTTGATTCAGTTTTCGTCCATTGATAAAGAAAGCATTTACATCCTTATAATTAGGATTGAAGCCTTCAAGAAAGGATAGCAGACTTGTGCTTGCAACAGCTTTAGGCAATAAACCCTCATTGACATAAAGAACTTGATCCCTATCTCTCGGAACGACTAAATATTTTTTGCCATCACCTTTTTGCAGGTCTGCCCATCTCCATTGATCTTCATGTCTGCCCCAGTCTGCAATTAAAAGGTCAAGTAGCCGCGCTCTAAAGAAAACTGAGGAGTCAATCTTATTGTCGTTATCTTCATCCAGTTTGCCCAGCATTTTTATAGTGTTATCCGAATCACCTTCAGGTTCACGTAACTCCAATAAGCAAACTGTGCCTTCAAATTCTTCTGCATACTGACCTAACGCTTTATCCGTACCTACTATTCCTATTATTGGATTAGTATGAGGAACTTTTACAGCTTTGGCTAAAACAGGAACAATCAATGCGGAATAAGGGTGTTGTGCAGAAAAATTATCGTCCACCCACTTCTCATAAGCTGAGCCGTGAATAACCTCAGGAGCCAAACCTTTTGAATACTTTTCTACACTTCGCAAAATCCACTCAACTCCAGCTTTGTCTTTAAGGCGTAAAGAATGAGATTGGTGGCCGCCACCCAATTCAGTGGGCATTAATCCAGTTGAAATTTCGGAAATCTTGATAATGGGTAATTTGGTGTTAGCCGCCCACTCCTTACGATAATTTTCTCCAAAAAGCTTTTTGTGAATGCTCGAAACATCATTATAAGAAGGGTGAAGACGAACCTCAGAGCTGTCTTTAATTTGAAGTGTTTGCGCAGACAAAGCAATGGTGGCATTCACAAATAGGACGACAAAAAGTACTTTAATCATATGGCGTTATTTGTTGGCTTTAAATTGACCTGATATGGCTTTTGTTAATTATCGGGCTTGTATGTTAGCGTCGGCAAAACAACTCCGTTGTTATACTGGAAATTAAATGAGACTTTTTTCTTTTTTACTCCCTCTTCTCTTTGAACTTTAGCATAGCGATGGTAATTATTGACTACTTGCCTGCCACTAAGATGCCCTAATGCGGCTCCCACAAATACGTCTGTAAACCAGTGTCTGTTTTCAGTAATCCGACTGATGCCGATTAAACTTGCTGCTGTGTAGGATATAATTGGAATTAACGGTTTATCTCGATATTCCATCGCATAAACGGTAGCAGCGGAAAATGCGACAGTGGTATGTCCAGATGGAAATGAGCTGTTCAGCTTTTTCCCATTCTTATCTTTTCCCACATTTGAAAATGGTCCGTGAAAGGTCGGCTCAGCATCAATCCTGTCGACACTATAAGAAGAAGGCCTTTCTCTTCCTGACAATGTTTTAAATATATAACTCATAGCTGCGCTAGTAAGGTAGGCTTGACTGGCTAAAAAAGTAGTGGTCTTGACCTTCTCATTATTAAAAGCAAACCCATAAGCACCGATTGCACCTAATGAGATGGCTTCATATATCCCACCTGTATTAGTGATTCCTTTACTTATATTGGCCAGTGCCTTATTATCAGTTCTTAACTTTAAAGCCTGTTTTTGAATTGGTTCGTCTGCCAGGATCAGTATACCTGTCACTGCTGCAAAGGCCCCAAATCGTGCCCATCCCTTAGCTCCGGTATGAAGAGGAGCTGTAAGTTGTTGTTTAAAATCACTGCCCAGCAAAATGAAATAAGTTGAACCTGTAATTTGGGTTCTGTTATTATAGGCTTGTGGCTTGATGTTATTATCTTGCTTGCCTGCAGCATCGGTTTTCTTATTTAAGCTATCAAGCTTTTGAACCAAAGAATCAGTTTTCTGAGCCATCGTGAAGATTGGAATTGAGACCAGTGTTATTAAAAAAAGCTTCAGTTTCATAGGATGATAGTGTTGTTTTCGATCTAAATGTTTAAACAATAAAAAATGTTTGAACCGCTATACTACCGAAGTATTCTGAAGAGAATCTGAAGATCGATGGTTAACTTCAGAATTTCTACAAGATCGAGTCATAATTTTAATGATTATCGATTCTAGAATGAGGAAAGTATTAATTGCTCTATTGTGTTGGGTTAATATAAATTGCTATGCTTCCTCGCTAGATTCAGCAAAAGTCGACTCACTACCTGTTGTAACTTCTTTCCGAAAAATCAGCGCTAAGAAAATCAGGCCATATATTACTCCGGGAATTCTTATGGGATACGGTTTTATGTCGCTCGATAATAAATCTATCCAATTTGCTGATAGCGAGATTAAACACGAGATATTGGAAAGCTTTCAAGGGTTTTCAACCAGGATTGACGATAAGTTGCAATATCTTCCGGCGGCAGGTGTTTTCGCTTTGAATTTAGCAGGTGTCAAAAGCAAGAATCATTTTGTTGATCGCTCCATAATGTATTTTATTTCACTCACGCTAATGGGGCATACTGTTGACTATTTGAAAGATAAAACGCATAAAATTCGTCCGTCTGGTGGAGACAACCGGTCATTTCCGTCTGGTCATACCGCTACCGCCTTCGTCGCTGCGGAATTTATGCGTCAGGAATACAAAGATATCTCACCGTGGTATGGTTATGCTGGCTATTCCGTGGCTGCTGCTACTGGCGCTATCAGAATGTTTAAGAATGCACATTGGTTTAGCGATGTTCTGGCCGGCGCAGGCATAGGTATACTTAGTACAAAGATTACCTATATTGGATACCCCTGGATAAAAAAAATCTTAAGACACTCTCAACAGGATATTCGACTAATTCCGATATATCAAAATGGCAAGGTTGGCTTTTCATTCCGGCAGCCACTTTAAAATACTAATCGCAAGGAAAGATTTTAAGTTTTTCGAGATTGAGGTCTTTCAGTTCTTGCAAAATGGTACGTCCGTAGTGAGTGAAATACGTATGTTCTGATAGCATTGAACAATTTTCTTCATTCCAATCCATATCCGAATAACTTTTATTTAGATAGCAACTCCATTCCACTCTTAACTTATCAGCAATCAGTCGGTAGTCAGAAAACGTTAGGTGCATGAAATCTGCGTCGCATAATACTTGCTCTAATAAATTCTGTGGAGTCTGTGGATATTTAGTAGCTTCAATACACCCGATAATTTGCTGGATACGGGCCTGTGGAAAGCTAAACTTTGACAAAAATATTTTTGCAATCCGAATACTTTCTTCTTCATGGCCTTTATATAAATGAAGGTAGCCGGTATCGTGGAGCCATGCTGCAATTTCAACTGTTTCCTGATCTTCTGCAGACAGTTCAGTTCGAACACCTATTTCTCTCACACCGTTTACAACATCTAGTGTGTGATCCAGATTATGAAACGTTAAGGTGATGGGTAACTTATCTTTTAACAGATAGACCACATATGCTGATACTTCTGATAATATTTCTGATTGCATGATACTGGCAGTCTTGCAAATTAAATTTAAATTCTGTGGAGAAGTTGAAGTAAATCTGCCATACACTAAAGATTGTTATCAAACTGAAGATTATCTTTCTTCTTCTTAGTAGCTGTGCCAAAAGTATAGCTAAAACCAAGGTAAAAGATTCTCGAATTACTTACAGTTTTAGAATGAATTTGCAGTCCGGGTGTATCCAAAGCTTGCTCCTGGCGAAGTGTTTTGAATAAATCTGAAGCAGTAAAGTAGACTGAGCCTTTCTTCTTCAACACTTCTTGCCGTAAGCCCATATTCATGACATAACTGGGAAGAACCTTGCCTTGAGGAGTTAACCTGGCAGAACGATAATTCGAATTTAATTGTAAAATGGTACTGCTTCGTAAAGTAATTATAGAATTGAAGTTTGTGCTCCACGTCACTGTCGACCGTTTATTACTGTACCCCAGGTTAGAGGCGTCAATCTGGTTGTAAAACAAGTTAGCGGTAAAGTTTGAACTTATCCGGCTATTAATACTGCCAGATACCACTACGTCTGCACCCACAGCCTGATCATTAGACAGGTTCTGGAAAGATGTTATTAATATTGAGCTGTTTGCTGGCGAGGGTGTTGATACGGACGTGAAGCCATTGTATTTGTAGCGATAGTAAAAGCCCGGAAGAATTGTAAGTTTATCGTTCTTCCATTGATATCCTAATTCTATCGAATGGATGAGCTCAGGTTTCAAATATGGATTGCCTACTCTGATATTTGTAGGATCTCTGTATTCTGCAAAAGGATTCAAATCATCACCTTCGGGACGGTTCACGCGTCTGCTATAATTTAACTGCAATTCTCTGCTTTTATTCAGTTTATAAGATAAGTGCAGGCTCGGATATACTTTAAAATAGCGGCTGGGAATAACCGTTCCCGCAGAAACTAATTTTGATTTGATGTCAGAATACTCTGCACGTAAACCGCTGACAAAGCCAAATGCACCAAAAGAATGCGAGAAGGTTCCGTAAACGGCATTGATATTTTCATTGTATATAAAGCGATTGGTTTTGGTCAAATCAGTTACAAATCTGGCTTGAGTGACTTTGTAAGCTTCTCCAAAGAAATCCAGATCCTGTTTGTTAAACTCTCCGTCATAACCAAGTTCAAGTTTGGTTTCATCGTTTATCGGATTTTCGTAACTAAGGGTAACTTGCTTGTCGTCTGATGTTTGTTTGATGATGGTATTATCTAGAGAATCAGGACGTATGGGAAGCTTATATTGGTTGGTAAAATAATTATTCTCCGTTTCGGGCGAATGAGAAATATTCATCTCCAAACGAAGCAAATGATCTTCTTTTTTAAAGTCATGTTCAAAATAAGCCGTAGCATCGGATTCAAGTTCGCTCTCGTTGTTAGAGAGGATTCTATTATATCGCTCATTTTGATTGCGTAGAGTTATAATTTTACCGGTAATATCATTCTTTTTTTGACTCCTCAAGTAATAATTGCCGGATGCTCCAAATGAGTTCTTTTCATTGGGTGTAAAATCAATACCGGCACTTGCTATATTCGAGAAGGGCCGGGCTACTGCTGCTAAACTGTCGGCAGTATAAACTAAAGGAGTCTGCTGATTTCGGTTATTATAAGACGAGCGGTGCCGATCATCCTGCCGGATACTGTAACTACCAAATACATTAAACTTTTTGGGATTATAATTTAAAAAAGCACTGGCATTATAACGTTCGGCAGTTCCGCCGTTTATCGCTATATTTCCATTTAAGCCCAGCTTAGTATTTTTCTTTAGAACAATGTTTATAATGCCGCCCTGTCCCTCAGGCTTATACCTTGCAGACGGATTTGTAATAACTTCAATTCGTTCGATGCTATTAGCAGGCAGTTGCTGCAGAACAGCAGCCTGATTCTTACCCATCAAAGGGTTTTTCTTCCCATTTATCAAAATAGTGACGTTGGAATTTCTGAGACTTACATTCCCTTCAATGTCTACCTGCACCAAGGGTACATTTTGAAGTACCTGGCTTGCTGTACCGGCCTTGCTCATTACATCCTGATCGACATTATAAACTTTCCGATCCATCGAATTGGTGAATAGTTGTTTTCTTGCTACTACCACAACTTCATTCAACTTGGCCGGCTCAGGGGGCATGTTTAGGTTTATCTTTACTGAAGTTCTTTCTGAGTTCACTAAAATATTAGCGCTTTTCGTACTCGAATATCCAACAGTGGTCGCCTCGAGAACATACGTGCCGAACTTTATATCAAAAAAAGAGAAGGCCCCTGCTTTGTCGCTTATGCTTTTTACTTCAACTCCATCAGATAGACTTCTTAATACAAGTGTAGCCGCCTCCAGTGGTTTGCCGGATGATTTATCATTTATGGTTCCCGATATAGTTCCCTGAGCATTTACAAAAAATGCCGAGAACAAAAAGAAAAGGGCAATGCCCGTAATTTTATAAAGCTTTCCCATGATTAAAACAGAATGCATAGTTAATTACTTATTCTGTAGCATTTTTGTAGTTGCGCTTCTCTTTAACCACTCGGGGCGAGAAGGATTTAATTACAATTTATTATCTGTTTATTATTTTGATTTTTCAGCCTAAACTGTTTTAAATTATTTGTAACACCTCGCCTTTTCAAACGTATAAGGAGCTCCTCACGCGCTCCTCATATTTTAGTATTGATACCTTGAAATGGAAAGATTTGAACGATTTTCAATCTTAAAGAATTATTACATTACAATTTTTTACCTGCTATTTTTTACGCCACTGGTATTTGCAGAAGGCAGTAAAGAATTGAGTTCCAATGGGGGGCAAAGAGCTTTCCTTTTTAGTTCCACAACAGGTACCAATGTGGCTCCGTATCCAACGCTTGCATTTCCCACGCTGGGAACCATGAAGGTGTATGTAAACGTTGGAGAAACAATTTATTTGGGATCCAGTGCGCAAGGCGTGGGCGGAGGAAGGATGAATTTAAGGGCGCCGGATGGATCAACCTACACATCCGGAGCTTCAACTACAATAGGACGGATAAGTAACCGGACGCAGGAATCAGCCGGTCCTCTTCCTAACGCCAGTGGATATACCCCTTACACTCGTTTGGTGGCAGCCGGTCAGGCCGGTGTCTGGGAAATAGATTTCATTTCGCCGAATGTTAATGGGGTAACTACTTTGCCGGCTGATATTACCGCAAGTTCAAACTGGACCCAAGGAACCACAACCGCTTATGTGACTGCTTTTGATATTACTGTTAGGAATATAGCGAATACTGCATTTTTAACAGGACGCGCATTTACAAATATCTTTTCAGGATGCCTGGGAGCATCGAATGCGAAATTTTATGGAAAGTTTAAGGTTATAACTAAAGACGGATATATCTATGATGTAGACAATAACGGTCAGGCCGGATATGTATTCTCATTCTTTGCAAATAACAAAGGTTTCAGAACGGCAGCAGGTGCCGCCAGCTATAAGAGTACTACTTCAATTGCAAATCCACCCGTCCAGGATCCACGTGCCGATGATAGCGGTACAGATATCACTCATAAGTTATTTTTCAATACCCCTAATACAGATCTGCCTACATCCGCAAGCACACCAACAGGAACAACCTGGTTGTTAAATACCCTGTTGAGTCCTATTGTTACAGGTTTCACTTTTAATGGCATAGAAGGCACATCGGGATTGGTGGGCTCCAATCCTTTGGGAGGATATCTTGGTTTTAGTGCCAACCAGGCAGGAAGTTATATTATCAACATAGATATTAATCAAAATGGAGTATTTACAGATGCCGTGGACCGTAAACTAATCGGCTCTGCAGTATCGGGTAATAACCAGATCTATTGGGATGGCTTGAATGGGCTGGGCGCAAAAATAGTAGGCAGTGTAAGCTTTAGCGCATCTTCCATAAAAATAACTCTGGTAGGAGGAGAGGTGCATTTTCCATTTATTGATGTTGAGAATAATCCCGGCGGTATCATTATTACCCGTACCAATGGTATCGGTGCGGGCGACGATATTGTATACTACGACGATACCAATATATCGGGCGGAACAGCTAATCTGGTAGGTGGAAGCAGTGCTGCCAGTGGTCATAAATGGGGCTCAACTGCTTACGCTTTAGGTGCTTTTGGTAACGACGTCGGTTTAGACACCTGGACGTATATTTTGAGTACACCGCTTTTACCAGCAACAACTGTCCAGTTTACTGAAGCAGACTTGGAGATAGTAAGCATTACCCCCTCGAAGAGCAACTTTTGCATGGGAGTATCGCAAAGTTATACCGTTAAGTTAAAGAACAATGGGCCAAGTGCAGCAACTGGTGTTACCTTTGAGTTTGTGTATCCATCAGATTTCAGTTCGGTATCGGTATCGAAGTCTATATCCGGAACAAGCAGTATAAGTTCGGAGAGTACGACCACCAGTAAGTATACAGCTGTTGTGAACATGAATAATGCGGCAATAATTACGTTCGTAATTACTGGCACAGTTGCGAAACTGCCTTCTGCATACAATATTAGTGTGGACGCTAGTGTTTTGCGGCCGGCGGATGTCACAGACCCCGATGCTGTGAACCCTGATGCTACTGCGCCAACTAACGTGCAGTCCGAATGTGATTCTGCCCCTTCTGGGACAGGGTGTAATAATATTAAAACGGCTACTACTCCGGTAAACAAGGTGGCTACACCTTCTATTAGTGTAATTTAAAAATGTAATAGATAAAGTCTGAAGACTGCTTCACTAGCACTTTTACTCACCTGATTCTAAAAATCGGTAGGAAACTTGTTCTTATATCTCCAGAATTTCTACATATTCAATAACTACCTTTATAAATCGTGAAAATATTAATTGTTGAAGACGAGCCTTCCCTCAGGGAGAGCATATTGGCGTATTTTACTGAAGAAGGTAACATTTGCGAGACCGCAACCAATTATGCAGATGCAATGGAAAAAATTGCAATATATGCCTATGATTGCATTCTCCTCGATTTAACCTTACCAGGAGGCGATGGCATTACTCTTCTTAGTAAACTAAAAAAGAGCAACAAAAATGATGGAGTACTCATTATCTCTGCACGCAACTCTCTCGACGATAAAATAGCTGGCCTCAATCTGGGTGCCGATGATTACATGGTAAAACCTTTTCATCTTTCAGAATTGAAAGCAAGAGTAACCGCCATTGTGCGCAGAAAAAGTTTCGATGGCAACAATGTTATTCAGTTTAACGAGATTAACGTAGATACGATGGCTAAGAAAGCATCGGTAAACAGCACTACGTTGATTTTAACCCGCAAGGAATATGATTTGTTACTCTATTTTCTATCAAATAAGGGTAAAGTAATTACCAAGAATGCCATTGCAGAACACCTTTGGGGCGATGAAATGGATTTGACTGACCGGCTGGATTTTATCTACACACACATAAAAAACCTGCGAAAGAAATTGGTGGATAGTGGTTGCAATGACTATATCAAGTCGATGTATGGTGTAGGTTATAAGTTTGAAAACCTATGAAGTTATCTACGAGGTATACCAGGGTAAATCTGGTGGTGTCGCTGATCATTCTCTTAATTAGTGCTATTACATACTATATTGTAATCAGTTATATTTTACTCGGAGTCTTAGATGATAATCTCAAAGTAGAGGAGCAGGAAATCACGCAATTTACTGAGCGCTACCATTATTTGCCACCTGCCGGAAATTTTAAAGATCAGATTGTACAGTACCGATTAGTTAATAAACCGGTAAATCGACGGTTCAATGATACTGAATACTTCAACGAAGCTGAAAAGGAGGTTGAGCCAGGCAGAAGCCTGACCACGAGCGTTACTCTAAACAGGAAAGTGTATGAAGTTAAAATCATCAAATCAAAAGTTGAATCTGAAGATTTGATTCAAATAATATTCTTAATTACCCTGGCAATAACCGGTTTGCTTTTAATTACTCTCGCACTAATCAACCGCTTTGCTCTGAATCATCTCTGGAAACCATTTTACAATATCCTTTCGCAGATGAAAGCGTTTAATGTCGCGGAAAATAAAGAACTAAATGCAGATAGAACGTCTATTGATGAATTCGTTGAACTAAATAAAGCCGCATCTACACTTTCCCTTCGTGTAAGAAAAGATTATAGTGAGCTAAAAACCTTTACCGACAATGCTGCTCACGAAATGATGACTCCTTTAGCTGTGATTAACACTAAACTGGATACTCTTATACAAACCGGAACATTTATACCAGAACAGGGCGAATTGCTGGAAGATATTTATAATGGGGTGAGCAGGTTATCCAGATTAAATCAATCGCTTTTGCTCATTACCAAAATGGAAAACCAGCTCATTCAAGATAAGGACCGGTTGAGCTTTAAACTTCTGATTGAGCAAAAGGTTAAGCAGTTTCAGGAGCTATTACTGGCAGAAAATATCAACCTTACGTGTGATTTAGAGGCAGATGGGGAGTTTATCATGAGTAAATATTTAGCTGATATCTTACTCAATAACTTATTTAGTAACGCTATCAAGCACAACAAAAAGAACGGGTCAATCTCAATCAAGCTAATTGAATCAGAACTTGTTATACAAAATACAGGTGAGAAATGCTCAATAGATGCCAAAAAGGCATTTGAGCGTTTTTATAAAAACAGTACCTCGGACGGTATGGGTTTGGGACTGGCTATTTCAAAGCAAATTTGTGAAGCTTCAGGGCTGTCATTAAGATATAGTTTTGAAGACGATATGCATATTTTTGCTGTCGATCTTTAACCCACCAACCCTCTCTACAGATTTTCTCCAATATTTAAGCTTAAGATTGCTTAAAGCTTATGCCATGAAGACTATCTTATTTGCCATTTTATTGTATATCGGATTACCTGCCAATGCACAGATGATAAAGCCAGAGAAGGTTCCGGCAGCTGTAAAATCCGCTTTTTCCAAAAAGCATCCCACTACCCACAGGATCACCTGGGAACTTGAAAAAGGTAATTATGAAGCTGGCTTCACTATTGATGGGGTGGCGAATTCTGAATTATACAACCGGGATGGCATGATGCTGGAGTCTGAGAGAGAAATCAATCAATCATTATTACCTCGTGCCGTGTTAACCTATGTAAAAAATCATTATAACGGAGTAAAGATAAAAGAAGCCGCAAAAATAGTTGATAGTAAAGGTGTTGTAAAATATGAGGCCGCGATTAGAGGTATAGACTTAATCTTTGATAGTAACGGCCGCTTTTTACAGGAGGTAAAAGATTAATTAGTATTCAGGGAATATGAGGAAAGTAAAAGATATTTATATTCTATGCTTGTTAACAAGCCTAATCCTGGTAACATCTTTTGCGCACTCCCAAACTGCAACTATCGATGATTATATTGAACAGGCTACGAGAAATAGCCCATTATTAAAAGATCTTAATAACCAGGTGCTGATCAATAAGCTCGACAGTGCCATCATTCTTGCCAACTACAAACCGCAAGTCGGTTTTAATTCTACCGGAACGTATGCGCCTGTAATTCGGGGATTCGGGTACGATGAAGCTTTATCAAACGGGAAAACATTTAGTGCTTTGGTTACAGTAAATCAATCCCTGTCGGGTAAGAACAGGATGAATAATGACATTCTTGGCCTGAGTCTACTCACTGATTCTATCCACAACGCGATACGGCTCTCACAACAGGACCTTCGTAAAACAATCATCTCACAATATATTACTACATATGCCAGCCAGCTACAGGCTGGCTTTGGTAAAGATGTTTACAATTTATTAAAGAATGAAGATGAGATCCTTAAGAAACTAACCCGTGCCAATGTATATAAGCAAACGGATTACCTTTCCTTTTTAGTTACGCTTAATCAGCAGGAGATTCAGTTGAAGCAGGATCAGATGGCTTATCTCAACAATCTGGCAACCCTTAATTATCTGAGTGGTATCCGGGGTACGGACTCTGTTAAATTATTTGAGCCTAAACTCAATCTGCAGGTAGCAGAACAAACAAATCAAAGTATCTTCCTCAAGCAGTACCAGTTGGATAGTTTAAGGATCGAAAATAGTCGCCATGTGATCGATTTAAATTACAAACCTCAGGTGGGCGTATATGCTGATGCCGGATATAATAGTTCTTTTATATTGGATGCCTACAAAAATTTTGGTTTTAGTGCCGGATTTACGGTTTCGGTCCCTATTTATGACGGGCATCAAAAGAAACTGCAATACAGTAAACTTGATCTGCAAGAGCGAACCCGCAGTAATTACAGGGACTATTACCTGCGGCAATATAGTCAGCAGCTTGCTCAATTGCGGCAGCAATTGCAACAGTCCGAAAGCTTATTCAGCAAGATCAAAGAGCAGATAAAATTTACAGAGGGTTTGATGAAGGTAGACAGTAAGCTTCTTCAAACAGGTGATATCCTGATATCTGATTACATTTTAGCCATCCGTAATTACCTGGATGCACAGAATGCGCTGCGTCAAACCAATATTACCCGTTTAGAACTTATCAACCAGTTAAACTACTGGAATCAATAGAGCATTATGAAACTGAGAATCATCTTTTATTTCTTTACGGTTGCCATGCTTAGTGCCTGTCATTCAGGTTCTGGTCAAGAAGAAGTTGAAGTAACTACTCAAACTCCTGTGACGATAACTGAGGTAAGCACTTCTCCGATGGAAGATGTGGTAGAGCTAAACGCCACTTCCAGTTATATGGATAAAAGCATCATCAAGGCCAGTATAAACGGCTATATTCAGTCTGAGAATATAAAGAAGGGCCAGTTTGTAAAGGCGGGACAAACCTTATACACCCTGATTACAAAAGAAGCACGCGCTATTGGCAATACAGTAAACAAGCTGGACCCGACTTTCAGATTTTCAGGAATAAGCGCCATCCGAGCTACAAAAAGCGGCTTTATCAGCGATGTTAATCACCAGAAAGGCGATTTTGTTCAGGAAGGTGAGCAACTGGCAGTCATCAGTAATTCCAACAGTTTTGTATTTTTATTGGACCTGCCATACGAGTTAAAAAGAAGTCTTGGCAATCAGGGTACGGTGCGTGTAACCCTTCCGGATGGCGAAAATCTTACAGGGTATATTTCATCGGCTTTGCCAGATGTCGATTCTGTATCCCAAACCCAGAGGATCATTATTAAAGTAAATGCCTCGCATACTATTCCCGAAAATCTGATCGCGAAAGTTCGCATCGTAAAAAACAGAAGCAGCAATTCCATCTCGCTTCCTAAAGCAGCAGTACTTGCCAACGAAACACAGGATGAGTTTTGGGTAATGAAACTCTTAAATGATACTACCGCTGTGCGGGTAGATGTAGAAAAAGGAATGGAAACCCAAGATAGGGTAGAGATTGTGCGACCTGCGTTTAGCTTAAAAGATAGAATCCTGCTAAGCGGTAATTACGGATTGGAAGATACCGCAAAAGTGAAAATCGTTAATCCAAAATAAGGATGAAGAACTTTTTTATCTCATATAAAAATCCGCTTATTGTAGTACTGGTACTCATTCTTTCGGGCGGACTTTTTGCCTATAAGGCTATGAAAACTTCGCTTTTTCCTGAGATTACTTTTCCAAAGATCAAAGTTATTGCCGATGCGGGTCTACAGCCAGTAGATAAAATGATGGTTACGGTAACCCGTCCCCTGGAAAGCGCCATCAAGCAGGTTCCTGATTTAAAACTAATAAGAAGTACTACGAGTAGGGGCAGTTGTGAGATTTCGGCTTATATGGACTGGCAGGCAGATATCGATATTAGTCAGCAACGTATAGAAAGTAAGATCAATCAGCTTCGCAGCACACTGCCTCCTGGAGTTGATATTACGGTAGAAAAAATGAATCCCTCCATTTTGCCGGTGAGCGGATACACCTTAGAGAGCCATACCAAATCGCCCATTGAGCTGAAGCAGATAGCCACTTATACCATTAAACCATTTCTCTCGCAGGTAGACGGAGTAGCAGAGATCAGGGTAATTGGCGGCAAAAACAAAGAATACTGGATCAAGCTGAACAGCCAGAAAATGAGTACGCTTTCTGTAACTCCCGGGATGATCAGTCAGACCTTAAGCGCCACAAACTTTATCACCTCTAACGGATATTTATCAGATTACAAATACTTATATCTGACCGTAACAGATGCTACCGTTACCAATAAGGACGATCTTGAAAACCTCATTATTTCAAACAACGGGAAACGAATTACCCGGATTGGCGACATCGCCGAAGTGCAGATCAATGAAGGTGTGGAGTACACCAAAATAAATGCGAATGGCAAGGATGCGATTCTAATAGCAGTAGTAAAGCAACCCAATTCTAACCTGGTGGATGTCTCCTCAGAAATGGGAAAAAAGATAGTAGAGCTTCGCAAAATACTCCCGGAAGGTGTAACTATTAAACCCTATTATGTTCAGGCAGATTTTGTAAACGAGTCGGTTAAAAGTGTGACCGACGGCTTGTGGATCGGTCTGGCTTTGGCCATTGTCGTGGCTATCATTTTCCTGCGTTCGGTAAAGGCCAGTGCTACTATCCTTATTACGATTCCAATCACGCTTTCTCTTACTATCATTGTATTATATTCTCTGGGGTATACTTTCAATATCATGACTCTGGGTGCTATAGCAGCAGCAATAGGATTAATTATTGATGATGCGATAGTCGTGGTTGAGCAAATTCATCGTACCCACGAAGAACATCCCGAAGAGCCAACCAGAACGCTGCTGCAAAAAGCAATAAGTTACCTGTTTCCAGCGATGCTGGGTTCTTCCATCAGCACGATTGTAATCTTTATTCCTTTTATCCTGATGAGCGGGGTAGCTGGGGCATACTTTAAAGTGATGACCGATACCATGATCATCACCTTAATCTGCTCCTTCTTCGTCACCTGGTTGGGATTGCCTGTTGTCTATTTATTATTAACGAAGAATAGTGAAAGAAATACCAGGGATGTTAAAGTACATGAAGTAAAAAGTCAGAACTGGGTTTCCTACTTTATTCTGAGGCCATGGATGAGTATTGTAGCAGTGGTAGTGCTCATTATATCGATAGTACTGATCTTACCTTCCCTGCAAACCGGTTTTCTTCCAGAAATGGACGAAGGGAGCATTGTGCTGGATTATACAACTCCACCCGGAACCTCGTTGGAAGAAACCGACCGGATACTTCGTGAAGTGGAAAAAATTATTACAAAAACAGCTGATGTAGAAGCTTATTCCCGCAGAACCGGTACACAAATGGGCTTTTTTATTACCGAACCCAACACAGGGGATTACCTGATTCAGCTTAAAAAAGATCGTGAAAGAACCACCGAAGAAGTAATAGAAGAGATCCGGCAAAAAGTTGAAGCCACACAGCCTGCTCTCGAAATTGATTTTGGCCAGGTAATAACAGATATGTTGGGCGATCTGATGAGTTCGGTACAGCCCATAGAGATTAAGATATTTGGAGACGATCAGCATCAGCTGCAGGAACTTTCCAGGCAGGTGGCTGATATCGTGACGAATGTTAAAGGTACTGCCGATGTTTTTGACGGGATTGTTATTGCCGGTCCATCAGTAAATATCAGACCAAACAGTGCGGCATTGGCGCAATACGGATTAGACCCTGCGGCATTTCAAACTCAGTTTCAAACGTCTCTTGAAGGCAATACTGCCGGTGAGATCTTTGAAGGCGAGCAGCTTTCCCCCATTCGCATAATCTATCCCGGCAGCCGGAAATTTGGCATTTCCAATATTAATAATCTGACTATGTTTCTCCCAAATGGGAGAACGGTTCCCATAACTCAATTAGCAAACATATCGGTAACACCTGGTAATGCTGAAATTGAACGCGAAAATCTTCAATCTATGGGGGTTGTAACCGCACGTTTAGAGAATCGTGATTTAGGCGGTGTGATAAAAGATATACAGTCTGTTATTGCCACTAAAGTTCATTTACCTCCCGGCTATCATGTGCAATACGGTGGTGCTTATGCAGAACAACAACAATCCTTTAAAGAGCTGCTCATGATTTTGATCAGCTCCAGCCTACTGGTTTTTGGCGTGATCTTATTTTTATTTAAAGACTTTAAGATTGCTTTTTTAATACTCCTTGTCGCGGTTTTAGGAATTTCCGGAAGCTATATTGCACTGTTTATAACAAATACACCACTAAATGTAGGAAGCTACACCGGACTTATTATGATAGTCGGGATTATTGGAGAAAATGCAATCTTCACATATCTGCAATATCGTGAGTCGAGGCATGAGAAAAGTGTTGACGATGCTATCATCTTTTCTATTTCTACACGCTTGCGTCCTAAGCTAATGACAGCCTTGGGTGCCATTATAGCGCTTGCGCCACTGGCTTTAGGAATAGGTGCCGGAGCTCAGCTTCATCAACCCTTGGCTATAGCGGTTATTGGTGGCTTCATTGTAGCCCTGCCATTGCTGCTTATTGTTTTACCGACGGGTATTCGGTTGATTCAGCGCACGGAGTATAAGCAGCGAGTTGGTGATAGTAGACTGAATACCCTACGATATAAATGAAAGAACTAAGCTATCCGAGGAAAAAAAATCTTTTTTACATCCTAGGAGGTATACTTATAGGCTTTATTGTTTTAACACTGCTTATATATGCTTTTCCTAATTCTATTATAGACCTGGAGTTTTCAGAAGAAGTTCAGGAACATCAGAATCCCGTCCTAGATTTCCTTATGAAATCAATAAGTTCTATCGGAACTTTTCCATTTTCTCTTTTTTTTGTCCTTGTAACCGCCTTTATCTTCTATATTTCAAAATTTAAGAAGGAAGCTTTTTATGTTTGTTTAACTCTTTTATCTGGAGTAGTAAGCGCTTCGTTAAAAATCCTTATTAATCGACCTCGGCCAACGGAAAGCGTAGTCAGGATAGTAGAAAAGGCGAAATATCAGAGTTTTCCTAGCGGACACGTGTTGTTCTATGTATTCTTTTTTGGATTTCTAACTCTTCTGATGTATCAACTAAAGCAGGTTCCTTGTATTTTACGGAAAGTTACAATCGGAGTATGCGTTTTTCTGATCTTTACCGTTCCGTTTTCACGAGTTTATTTAGGAGCTCATTGGTTTACCGACGTGCTTGGAGGTTTCTTACTTGGCATATTTTGTTTAGCAATATTAAGTTATTTTTACCTGAAGAAACCTAACTAATCAGAATTATGATGTGGTGGATCTACGCTTTACTATCGGCTCTCTTTGCTGCTTTAACCGCCATATTTGCTAAAATTGGGATTAAAGGCGTTGATTCTGATCTGGCAACCGCTATAAGAACGGTCATTATACTCCTCATCGCCTGGGGCATGGTATTATTTAAAGGAGCGCTTTCAGGTATTCATACCCTCTCAAAGATTAACCTGTTGTTTATAATTCTTTCAGGCCTTGCCACTGGCTTGTCCTGGATATTTTATTTCAAAGCGCTGCAACTTGGGCCGGTTTCTAAAGTTGCCCCAGTAGATAAACTAAGCGTTGCAATAGCCATATTGCTTGCAGTAATCTTTTTAGGAGAACCCTTAACCTGGAAAACAGCATTAGCAGCTTCGTTGATTATCGCGGGAACTCTCGTGATGATTTATTGATAAATGTATTCTTACCTATAAATACCAAGTATAATGGCAATTTGGCAACCTTCATTGCTTTAAAAGGTCTTGAATCTCTTGGTAACCATATAAGTAAATCCCACCTACCTTCTTTGCATATAAGACACCATTCTCTCGATACTTATGCAAAGTGTTTTTAGTTATGTTCAGCATCTTCATTACTTCTACTGACTTTAACCATTTGTTTTTATCAGGCTCAAGTCGACTGTTTAATAAGAGCTTTACATCTTCTAAAAGTTTGATTCGAAAATCGTCCAAGTCGTCAAGAGTTATAATTTGAGTTGCCATAGGTCTAATTATTTTATACAAAAGTGAGGTGCACATTTTATTCTTATGGTACATTTTTAAAAATGTACCATAAGAATTTTCATTTCTTTTGACCTTGCACCTTTAATCTTATAGCTATGATAACCGAAAGAATTTGTATCTACCCAAAAGATGTGATGATAATTACAGGAAGAAGTGAACGGTCTGGTTGCAGACTATTGCAAACCATTAAAAAGAAGTATAATAAAACCAAGCACCAGTTTGTATCTATTTTTGAGTTCTCAGAATATACCGGCTTGCAAATCGACCAAATTAGAGAATATTTAAATTAAGAATAACTGCTTGACAGCTAATACAATTTGGTGCATTTTGTGCTTGTTTCACCTCAAAAACTGGTATATTTGTATTATCACTCAGGTGCAGTACCTCCTAGAGTACCCAAGATAAATTGTTCTTGGTAAAGATTTGAAAATCAGCATGTTACTGTAAGTCGTTCGAGCCCAGCTGGGCGCACGTAAAATAAATTATTTAGCCTATAAATGCTTCGTTCACAGGCTTTTTTGTTTTTGTTTTTCAGCGATCTCTTACACTAAGACCAAAAGATTATTGGTCTTTACCTCCTTGAACAGGAATCTGCATTTGGGCTAAATGTCAATATTTTGAGGCGTTTTTAAAAGATCTGTTCTCCTTTTTGGATAATATCTTGAGTAGAATAATCCAAAGCCGTCACAAACATGTAACAGGATTTTTGTTCTCTCGTCGCTAGCTGTTGGAGTTTCTCTATCGCAAACAAAGTGATGACTTGCTTTTTTCGATCCAAGGCGATCCGGTAAATTGAAGATAACTACTGCAATTGTCCTATTGTAACGATACCGTGACTGCCAACTAAAGAGAATAACAAGTCAATCCAGCATAATCTATGCACCCTAGAAACCGGATATTTGATTAGCCAATTGAACCCTTATAATGTCACGTAAAATTTATATCATAATAGGTATTTCCATTTCCTGTGGAAGTGTTTTAGCACAGATTAACGACAGTGGGTCGACAAAAGCTGAACATCAAATGATTGAAATAGCTGAGGACAGATCGTTGCAATCGACTCACACACTCCACCATGATGCACAATGGTATCCCGATGCAGGATTAGGCTTATTTATCCATTGGGGGCTTTCTTCAGTAAAAAACGTAGATGCGTCCTGGCCTATGATAACTGGTTGGGGCTTATCTTCAATAAAGTTAGATTCTGTGGAGATGGCGAGGGTGATTCGTGAAAGGCAGTACAATATTAATAACGATCGTCCGGTGCTTAGTCCCAACGAATACTGGTCATGGGCAAAAGAATTTAATCCTGATAAGTATGATCCTTATAAATGGATGAAGGCCGCTAAGGAGGCTGGATTTACTTATGTGGTATTAACCACTAAACATCATGAAGGCTTTGCAATGTGGCCAAGTAATTATGGTAATTTCAGTACTAAAAATTATATGGGAGGTAAAGATTTAGTAAAGCCTTTTATAGACGCTTGCCGAAAATATGGTCTAAAAGTTGGTCTTTATTTTTCACCGCCCGACTGGTATTTCGAACGTGAGTTTAAAAGTTTCAGAAGACCTAGTCCCAATAATCCTGATTTTCCTGAACTGGATGCTGACCTTAATCCGCGCACAACGAAACCTGATCCTGGAAAGCTAAAACAGAACCGGGCTGAATATAGTGCAATGATCAGAGGGCAGATTTTAGAATTGCTAACTAACTATGGTAAAATAGATTTGCTGTGGTTTGACGGAAAAGCCCCCATTGAGAACCCTTCGTCGGTTGTAACTCAGGAGGAGATAAGAAAATTGCAGCCTGGTATTGTGATAAATCCCCGAATGCATGGAAAGGGCGATTTTAAAACTTTCGAACGTACCCCTCCAGCAAAAGATCCGGGCGATATTTGGGCTGAGTTTTGCAATCCCTGGACAAACAGCTGGTCTAATAGTAATACTATACCTTTTCGTTCTAATGGTTTTATACTTGGGCAATTTGTTACAATGCGCTCATGGAATGTAAACTATTTACCTAGTATTGGACCCAAAGCTGATGGCTCAATGTCCGACGCCGTATACAAAAATTTGAAAGTGTTTGAGAACTGGATGAAATTAAACGGAAAATCAGTTAGAAATACGAAACAATTACCTGCAGGCGAATCTGCCTCTGTACCAGCCACTGCCGATGGAAATTTCCGTTACCTTTTTGCGATTCCTGAATTTAAAAAGGATGGCATGTATGAAGAAGACAGACAGCCTGCAAAGGATATTGTAGTAACTTTAAAAGCAGCTACCAGGCCTCAGTCGGTTAAAATGTTGGGAACCGGACGAACAGTTTCATTTAACTATACACAAGGTATAGTTTCGATTGCTTTGCCTGCGAGTATCAGGACAAATCTTGTTGATGTTTTGCAAGTCGAGTTATAGTAAAAAAAAATTAACCAATTTTATAAAAGAAATCAATGATTCTTAATACCAAAAAATCTTTACTCTTATTTGTTACTGTACTTAATATTTGCTTATTAACAGCTAATACAATTCAGGCGCAAGATTCAAATCCAGCTGTAATTCTTACCCCAAAAGCAGGTCCGAAACCTCGTATTAACGGTCCTAAAGTATTTGGAGTTCGGCCTGGGCATCCAATTCTTTTTACCATACCTGCTTCAGGGAACAGGCCAATGACTTTCTCTGCTGAGAGATTACCTAAAGGAGTCCATTTGGATGCAAAAACAGGTCAGCTTTCGGGGTCCATAGAGAAAAATGGAACCTATACAATTAAATTGATAGCGGCCAATTCGGTAGGTAATACGAGCCGTGATTTTAAACTAGTAGTTGGCGAAGAAATAGCGCTTACCCCTCCAATGGGCTGGAATCATTATAATATTTATGGTACCAGAATTACTCAGGAACAAGTATTAACCCAGGCAAAAGCTATGGCAAGTACTGGTCTGATTAATTATGGATGGTCTTATATGAATATTGATGATGGGTGGCAAGGTAATAGAGGAGGAAAGTACCATGCTATTCTACCGGATAGTACACGCTTCCCTGACATGCAGGCACTCGTGGATAAGGTGCATAGCTTAGGTCTTAAAATTGGCACTTATTCTACTCCTTGGGTAGAATCGTATGGTCATAGAGTTGGAGGATCGGCAATGAATGCTGAAGGAACTTTTGAACGTACAAAGGAAAAGATAACAAGAAATAAAAAGCTGCTTCCTTATGCTATTGGAACTTATCATTTTTGGGATAATGATGCCCGGCAAATTGCTGACTGGGGCTTTGATTACTTAAAATACGATTGGAATCCTATAGAACTTTCTGAAACCAAAGCGATGTACGATGCTTTGCGAAATAGCGGACGGGATGTTGTGTATAGTTTGTCTAACAGTACACCTTTCGCGACAATAGGAGATTTATCAAAAGTGTCGAACGCATGGCGTACTGGCGGAGATATAAAAGACAATTGGAAAAGCCTAAAAAGTAGGATTTTTACTCAGGATAAATGGGCGTCTTATGCACGTCCGGGCCACTGGAACGATCCCGATATGATGATCTTAGGTGTTGTAGGTTGGAATTCGGCAGAAAAATGGCCCTCGAAACTAACTCCCGATGAACAATATACCCATATGAGTGCATGGTGTTTAATGTCTGTGCCTCTCCTTTTAGGGAATGATATTTCTAAACTAGACGACTTTACCCTGGCTCTGTTAACCAACGATGAGGTAAATGCTGTAAATCAGGACCCATTAGGAAAACAAGCCACCATAATTTCAAGAAACGAAGATATTGGTGTGATGGCTAAAGATATGGAGGATGGATCAAAAGCAGCCGGATTGTTTAATCTTGCTGATAACGGAACTCAGAAGGTTGTATTAAAGTGGTCTGATCTTGGAATTAAAGGAAAGTACATTGTTCGTGATTTATGGAGACAAAAAGACCTTGGAACTTTTGAAAATGAATTTTCATCTGATGTTAAGCAGCATGGAGTACTATTGGTAAGCTTGAGAAGATTTAAATAAAGAAAAAGATTAAGAATGATTTTAGCAAAAAAGCAATTTTCAATGGAGCAGAAATTTGTCCTCCGTTTAACAGCCATAAGTATATGCTGTTTAGTATTAATAAATGCGGTTAAGGCGCAAACCCTTGGCCCAGATTCCCTCACCAGGGATATTATTTCACCTAAGCCAGCTAAAATACCCCGGATAAATGGTCCGAAAGTCTTTGGAGTTCGGCCCAATCATCCAATTGTTTTTACTATTCCTGTTTCTGGTGACAGACCAATAAAATACAGTGTGAAAAATCTACCGAAAGGAGTAAAGTTTGATGAAAAAAAAGGAAGGGTTTATGGTTCTGTATCCATTCCCGGAACGTATACTTTAGCTCTTACTGCAGAAAATAAACTTGGTAAAGCCTCACGCGATCTTAAACTTATTATAGGAGAAGAAATAGCGTTAACACCACCAATGGGATGGAACAGCTGGAATGTTTACGGAAATAAAGTTACACAGGAAACCGTATTGGCGAATGTTAGAGCAATGGAGAGTTCCGGGTTAATCAATCACGGATGGTCATATATGAATATTGATGATGCATGGCAGGGAAAACGTGGTGGAGAATTTAACGCTATCCAGCCCGATCCGGTAACATTTCCAAATATTCAAGGGTTAATTAATGAGGCCCACGATTTAGGATTAAAGATAGGTATCTATTCTTCTCCATGGATAGAGACATATGCAAAACGAATCGGCGGATCCGCAATGAATGCAGAAGGGCTATTTAAACCAACTAAAGAAAAAGTTCCTCATAGAGAAAAAAAGGTGCCTTACGCAATTGGTCAATATGTTTTTGTTGATAATGATGTTAAGCAATGGGCAAAATGGGGCTTCGATTATCTAAAATATGATTGGAATCCGATTGAATATCCTGAAACTAAATTAATGTATGATGCCCTTAGAAACAGTGGTCGTGATATAGTGTTCAGTTTATCTAATAGTACTCCTTTTGCATCGATAGGCGAACTTTCGAAGGTTTCTAATACCTGGCGCACGGGTGGCGATATTAGAGATGAATGGAAGAGTTTAAAAAGCCGCTTATTTACCCAGGATAAATGGGCACCTTTTGCACGTCCCGGTCATTGGAACGATCCGGACATGATGATACTGGGATGGTTGGGCTGGGGAAAAGGCCTGCGGCCCTCAAGGCTTACAGCCGACGAACAATATACGCACATGAGTGCCTGGTGTCTTATGTCTGTGCCCTTGTTATTAGGTAATGATCTGACAAAGCTAGATGAGTTTACCCTAAGTCTTCTTACTAACGATGAGGTAATAGAAATAAACCAGGATCCATCCGGCAGGCAAGCAACTGTTGTGTCGCGGCAGGGGGAAAGTGGAGTAATGGCTAAAACGCTGGAAGATGGAACTAAAGCTGCAGGCTTATTTAATCCCGGTGATGCCGGAACTCAAAAGGTTACTCTTAAATGGTCAGATCTGGGAATTACAGGAAAATACATTGTCAGGGATCTTTGGCGCCAAAAGGATTTGGGAACGTTTGAAGATGAGTTTTCTGTTGACGTAAAACAGCACGGCGTTGTAATTGTACGGTTGCGCCCGGTTGAATGATTTAACAGATTATACTCAATATTCAATGGAGTATTCATGTAAAAAACTTATTACAACTCATTTATGTCAAAATAGTTGAATACATGGGTAATTTCTAGTATTACAATCCTTTCAATTATTGCTTAGTTGCATATACCAATTAAAACAATATTCTTATTAAAATGAAGAAATTATTTATCGCAATTATCGCATTGCTGTGTTCCGCCAATATCTCTTTTTCGCAAACATTAAACAGCAAAGATGAACGAATGGAGTGGTGGAGAGAAGCCCGTTTCGGAATGTTTATCCATTGGGGTGTTTATGCCCAAATGGCCGGTGTTTATAAAGACCACCAGCAAGCAAGAGGTGGAGCAGAATGGATCATGAACAGGATGAAAGTTCCTGTAGGCGAGTATAAGGCAGTTGCAAAACAGTTTAACCCTACAAAGTACAATCCTGACGAATGGGTGAGAATGGCCAAAGATGCTGGTATGAAATATATTATTATTACCGCCAAGCATCATGACGGATTTGCTTTATTCGACTCAAAGGCAAGCGATTGGGACATAATGGATGCTACACCTTATGGTAAAGATTTATTAAAGCCACTCGCTGAAGCCTGTAAAAAGCATGGCTTAAAGTTGGGATTTTATTACTCACAGGCTCAGGATTGGGGTAATCCGGGTGGGGCTGTTGCAAGAAAGTTAATGGCCGAAGGCTGGCCCAACCCTGATAGTACAAAGATTAACGCCTACACTCAGGAACATAAAGGACATTGGGATCCAGCGCAGGAAACATCAAGTTTTGCACAATATATTGATAGAGTAGCAGTACCTCAGGTAAAAGAGATACTTTCCAATTATGGTGAAATTTCCGTTTTATGGTGGGATACTCCAACTAATATGACTGATGAAGCCGCATTGAAACTTCAAGAAGTTTTAAAGCTTCAGCCTAACATTATTACTAATGATCGTTTAAAGCGACCTAACTTTCCGGGAGATACCAGGACTCCTGAACAAAAGATTCCTGCTCAGGGCGATGGAAGCGACTGGGAAACTTGCATGACCATGAATGGCACATGGGGATTCAGAACATCAGATCATAATTGGAAATCTACAGAAACCCTCATCCGTAACCTAGTTGATATAGCTTCTAAAGGCGGAAATTACCTGTTAAATGTTGGACCTAAACCGGATGGAACTTTTCCTCAGGAAAGTATAGACCGACTTAAGTCGGTTGGAGATTGGATGAAGGTGAATAGTGAGGCCATCTACGCTACTAAAGCTAATCCTTTAACTCCCGTAAACTGGGGACGTATAACTGCTAAATCAGACGGAAAAAATACGATTCTTTATTTAAATGTTTTCGAATGGCCCAAAGATGGGAAATTAGTAGTTCCCGGCTTAAGCAGTAAAATTAAGTCTGCGCGTTTACTTGCAAATGGTGAAAAAGTGAAAGCCAAAAAGACTATTGGCGGAACAGAGATAATGCTTCCGATGCAGGCACCAGATGAGGTCGCATCTGTAATAAAAATTACGGTAAAAGGTGCGATCGCTTCCAAAGCCATTGAAACAACGGGCAAGATGAAAACGGGCGAGTTAGATTAATCCTTTCTAAATATAACTAGAATAATTATGGCAATTTATTGGAAAAGCGCACTCAGTCTCGTCCTGTTTATCACATACGCCACCTTTTTAAAAGCCGCAGATTTTGATATTACTAAATATGGGGCTATTGGTAATGGCACAACGTTAAATACAGATGCAATTCAAAAAGCAATTGATGAATGCAATAAAACTGGCGGTGGGAAGGTGAATTTTCCTGCCGGAAAATTCCTTTCAGGAACAATAGTTCTAAAAGACAACGTAACGCTTCACTTTAAAAAAGACGCGGTGTTATTGGGCAGTATTCATCTGAAGGATTACAGGAATTTAGATCCGTTTACCGAAGGATTGGGTATTCACGTCGGCTGGGCGCTCTTAGTTGCCGTAGATGCAAAAAATATCGGCATCGAGGGTGAAGGCACTATTGACGGTCAGGGGTCTGCTTTAAAAGCAAAACATATTGAAACAGACACTCGTTCTGAAGGGCAACGTTGGGGGTTAAGACCTTTTCTGGTACGGATTGTTCGTTGTACAGGAGTAACTGTAAAAGATGTCACACTGAAATATGCTGGTGCCTGGACATCACATTATTTTCAAAGTCGCCAAATACTTATTGAAAATGTCAAGATAATGAGTGAGGGTGTTGCCCATAATGACGGAATTGGAATTGATGGGTGCCAAAATGTGCGTATTAAAAATTGCGATGTAGTGAGTGGCGATGACGCGCTTGTATTCAAAACTACATCAAGTAAAATGGCCAATAGCGATATTGAAGTAAGTGGTATGCGGCTGAAAAGCAACCAGGCAGGGATCAAAATGGGAACCGAGTCTATGGCGCCTTTTGAAAATATCAAGATATCTAATTGTTATATTTATGATACTAAGAACGGTGGAATAAAGTTGCTTACTGTTGATGGGGCGCATTTACGCAACATAGAGATTTCCAATATCACCATGGAAAATGTAAGAACCCCAATGCTTTTCCGTCTGGGTTCAAGATTAAGTGTTTTTCGTAAGGATCAGGATACCAAACAAGCCACCGGAACTTTCGAAAATGTTGTAGTCAAAAATGTGAAGGCTCAGGCCTCTGCCAATGCGCAGTTAATGCCTTCGTCTGGTATTCTTATTACCGGTGTGCCCGGACATTATATTACTAATCTAACACTTGAAAATATTGAAATTAGTCTTGCTGGCGGTGGTAAAGCAGAACATGCACGTCAGGTTGTACCCGAGGCCATTGATCAATATCCTGAAGTCAAAACTTTTGGTCCGCGTGTGCCCGCTTATGGCATATGGGCACGCCATGTAAAGGGGCTAAAGCTTAAAAATATTAAGTTCAATCTTGATTCTAACGATGTTCGACCTGCACTTGTGTGTGAAGATGGCAAGGATATTCTGGTAGATGATTGGGAGATCCCCCAAACAAATGACGCAGAGGCAATTATCCGATTCGAGAACGTAGAAAATGCAATAGTTAAAGATATAGATGTAAACAGATCATCGGCTCAGGCATTTGTTCGTGTAGAGGGAGTAAATAGTAAAGGCATACAATTATCAGGTAATGACATTTCGGGTATCAGACCGGTGAAATCAACCACAGAAGTTTTATCAGGAACCAAACCGTAAAAAATAAGTAGCGTGTACTCAACACTTATTTGAAGTAAATAATCATGATCAAAAAAATACTAACAGTACTATTACAGGTAGCAGTTTTATCGGTAAGCGCACAGCAAACGACGGTTCCTTTATGGGAGGACTTTGTAGAAGCTAAAAAATTTGGAAGAACCCCGGTTTTACCTGACTTTTCCTTTGCGGGATATTATTTTTCTGAGAAAGAGATACCCGATGTTTCTACGCGCAAATATTTTAAAGTCACTGATTTTGGTGCGCTACCTAATGATGATAAATTTGATGGTGATGCTATTCAGGCAGCAGTAAATGCTGCCGAAAAGAATGTTAATGGAGGTGTTGTGTTTTTTCCTGCTGGAAAATATATTATAGCGGCAGATTCCAATAACACTAAACAAATTCGAATCTCAAAAAGTAATATCGTTCTCAAAGGCAGTGGCAGCGGTCCCGGAGGTACTGAGATTTACCAGGCTACCATGCGCATCAACGGCCGGCAGATTATGTTTATGCCCGACAATAATGCTGTGAAGAACCTTACCACAATTACTCAAAATGCATCCCGGGAAAGTTTTTCTGTAACAGTTGCAGATGCATCGAAGCTTAAAGTAGGTCAGGATATAATTATACATCATCGCAGTGAAGAATATACCCGCCAATATTTTGCTCCGCTTGATTTAAAACCTGTTTGGACCCGCTTATTTGGACCCAACGGAGGTATGCAAATAAATGAAATACACACCATTGCAAAGATCGAAGGGAACAAAGTTACTTTCAAAAATCCATTACATCTGGATGTAATAATGGTTAAAAGTGCTAACTGGGATATTCAGTCGAAAAGCTTTCTGACAGAATGTGGGATAGAGGATATCCTGTTTACAAGTAACTGGAAAACCTATCCTGAAGAGTTTATCCATCATAAAAACGCAATTCACGACTATGCTTATGAAGCCGTAGGAATGGAATATGTAAAAAATAGTTGGGTTAGAAATTGTGAATTTCATGATTGGAATGAAGGAATATATGTTAAAGGAGGTTATCAGGTAAGCATTTTAAATACTCATTTCAGAGGTAAAAAGGGCCATGCTTCGATACATGCCCGTACAGGATATGGGGTTTTGATAAAAAACTGCACATTTAATGGAGCACAACATCATGGTGCTGGTACAGGATATGGTGCCTCTGGTACCGTAGTCACTCAATGTTCTCTGGGCCGCGACCAAAATTTCGACATCCACTCAGGTCAGCCCTACGCAACTCTTTATGATAATGTTGATGGAGGTGTTTTCTATAATTTGGGCGGACCCGAACCCGGGCATCCTCATCATGGAAAGCAACTGGTTCTCTGGAACTTTTATCATAAGTCAGCCACTGAACAGAAGTATAATTTTTGGGATATGAGCCGGAGAAGAAATTATACGATAGCCTCACCAATACTGGTAGGATTTCAGTCGGACAACAAGGTTTCCTTTCAAAATGCCGGTATTAATATGATGCAGGGGCAAATGGTACAGCCCAAATCCTTATTCGAAGCCCAACTTCGCTTACGCTTATCAGGAACAGATATCGCCGCGGTTAAGAATAAATAAGCGAAACAAGCAGGAAATGATGACCGATATTAAAAAACTTTTAAGAATTGAACTTGGCATGAATTTATATCCTGTGTTTTTAAGTCTGATATTTATTAACGCTTCGGTGAATGCTCAGTCCACTACTAGTTCTGCAACAAGCCAATGGGTTCACCAGGATCCCAGCGGAAAGCTTATGTATAAAACTTTGCCTGCCGGCGATAAAATAATGGATTTTTCTTATGCCGGATATATGGGAGGAGGTGTTAACATTCCGTCCCTCGCAGTTAGAACCACTCTTAGTCCTATTGCTGGCGATAATACCGAAGCGATTCAAAACGCTATTGACGAGGTCTCTAAAATGACTCCTGTAAATGGGTTCAGAGGGGCCGTTTTGCTAAAACCAGGTAGGTACAATTGCGAAAAACCAATTTTAATCAAGGCCAGCGGTGTTACATTACGGGGAAGCGGTTCTGGTGAAAATGGAAGCATTATAAACATGACCGGCAGTCCGCATGCTTGTATCGTAGTCAGAGGAACAGTCGCCTCCAGGGTACAGGAGCTCCCAATAACATTTTCCGATTCTTATGTTCCCTCTGGTGCCTCTTCTATTAATCTCACTAATGTCTCTGGCTTAGCCGTCGGCGACACAATTCGTATAAGTCGACCGGTTACAGCGGCCTGGGTAAAACTGATGGGGATGGATACGCTTGTGCGGGACGGGAAAAAGCAGACTTGGTTAACCGGAGAGATCCCAACCGATAGGGTGGTAAAAAGGATATCAAATAAAAACATCATGCTGGATATTCCGCTAACTGACAATTATGATGCTAAGTATCTAAGTACTTCAGGAGTATCTATTTCAAAAGTTTCTTCATCGGGTGAGCTTTCTCAAATTGGAATTGAAAACCTTCGAATCGTTTCTCCCGACCAGTCGGTCACCATTTCAGAAGGTCATAACCGTGCATTTACTATGAGCGGCCTTAGCGACGGATGGGCCAGAAATATTACGGTCTTAAATACTGTAAATAGTGTTAGTGTTACTGGTAAGCGGATCACCATAGAAAATGTGAGCATCATGCACAATCAGCCTACAAAAGGTGCTGCAAAACCTGCAGATCTTAATGGCAGCGGACAGCAATTATTTTTCAATCGCTGCAGCATTACGGGAGATAACCTTTTCTTTTTTGGCACTGGTGCAAAGGTAACCGGACCGGTCGTGTTGCTTAATTGTGTGTTTCTTGGTAACGGCTGGATTCAGCCACACCAAAGATGGGCTACCGGATTATTAATAGATAATTGCCGGGTGCCCGATGGCGGCATAGATTTTATGAACCGGGGTATAATGGGTTCGGGGCATGGCTGGACTATTGGTTGGGCTGTAGCCTGGAATTCGGAAGCTAAATCTTTTTTAAACCAACAGCCTCCGGGCGCTGCGAACTGGGTTATTGGGAGCACCGGCGATAAAAAGCAACAAGCCATGCCATTTTATAAACAGCCTAATCTTAAGGAAGGAATTTACGATTCGCACAATAAACCTGTAGCTCCTTATAGTTTGTATCTGGCGCAACTTTCCGAACGCCTTGGCAAGGTAGCACTATCAAATATTGGATATTAAATAACTTTAATTCAGAATGTACTGCTTCGCTATTTTCTATTGGTCAAGCACAGGAAGATTGCATTCCTAACTAATCAAATGAATATTTTAAGTAAGCCAATAAGTTTAACATCGCCGCGTAAAGTAATTCCGATTGTTTTGACAGCTCTTTTCATTAGTTTTTCTGCTGCATCTCAAACTATGGACGAAATGTGGGATAATACATCTTCAGGCAAGGAGCATCCTAATATTCAATGGTTTAAAGATGCTAAGTTTGGGATGTTTATCCATTGGGGTTTGTATTCAAAACTAGCCGGAGAGTGGAAAGGAAAGCGCTATTATGGAAGTGGTGAATGGATTATGAATCAGGCAAAAATTCCAGTTTCTGAATATAAAAAGGTTGCATCAGAATTTAACCCTGTAAATTTTAATGCTGATGAATGGGCGCAGATAGCCGAAGATGCCGGAATAAAATACATGGTAATTACAGCCAAACACCACGAAGGCTTTGCTATGTACGATTCGAAAGTGACCGATTATGATATTGTGGATGCGAGTCCTTATAAAAAGGATCCCATGAAAGCTCTGTCGGAGGCAACACGCAAACGGGGTATTCAATTCGGATTTTATTATTCGCAGTTTCAGGATTGGTATGAACCTAATGGTGGCAGAAATTCATGGGACTTTGATGAATCGAAGAAAGATTATCAATCGTATTATAAAGAAAAAGCCATTCCTCAGCTGAAAGAATTAATGACCAATTACGGCCCTTTGGGTATCGTTTGGTTTGATACTCCAGGCGGAATGACAAAACCACAAACGCAGGCATTTATAAATGAATTAAGGGTTTTACAACCTAAGAGTTTATTCAGCAGTCGGGTGGGACAGGGCTTGGGCGATTACCGTGATTTCGGAGATTCAGAAGTGCCAGCTACTCCAATTAAAGGTGCCTGGGAATCGATCTATACACATAACGATTCATGGGGATATATCAGGCATGATATGAATTTCAAATCGACCACCGAAATTATCCGTTTATTAGCAAATGTAGCATCAAAAGGCGGCAACCTGATGATAAATGTTGGCCCTGACGGCAATGGAAACATACCAGAATACTCAGTAAAATACTTAAGGGAAACAGGCAAATGGCTGCAAAAAAATGGTGAAAGTATCTATTCTACCACTTATGGGTTAGTTCCGGCGCAACCCTGGGGAGTAAGTACTTCAAAGCCGGGTAAACAGTTTCTTCATGTTTTAAACCGGCCTGCCAATGGTAAGCTGCTGGTGCCCAACTTTAATGTACAAATTAGTAAAGTCTATTCTTTATCGGATAAGCGCAACTTAACCTGGAAAAAAGCAGGAACTGATATCTGGATTGATCTTCCTGAATTTGATCAGAATGCCGCCAATACTGTTTTTGTGATAGAATATTCGGGGAAGGTTGCTGCATATAGTTTAAACACTCCTGTAACCGTATCCTCTCAATTTAAAATCAATACTGTTGACGCTGTTTTTGCCAGGCCATCCGGAAATGCCAAAGTAAAAAGTTTAACCTACAGCCATTACTATGGAGATTGGAAGCATGCTACCTGCCTAACAGATATGAAAGATAGCACAGATAAAGCAACTTTCTTAATCCGTGTTACCGATCCCGGCGATTATCATATTATTGCTGAATATGCGTGTCCGCAGGAAAGTGTTAAACAGGAAGGAAGCCTTTCAGTAAATAATAAAGAGTTTCTGTTCAGAACCCTTCGTACCTCCGAATTTGATAAAAGTTCGCCTTTAATGTTTATTAAACATACTATAGCAACAACCACTTTCTCTAAACCAGGGGAGTTCTCTATAATAGTTCATCCATTGAAAAATGGAAAAGAGCTTTTTAAATTAAGATCAATCATTATTGAACCCATAAAATAAGCAAGCTCAAAAAATGAAGAAATTCAACATGATAAAGTATATAGCAATTGTTTGTCTTTTTTTAAGCTCCGGACTTAGTGCGCAAACCATTAAAGAATCAATGAAGCCGGCAGTTAAAAAGGGGGGATTTAAGATGGAGGGATTTATTCTTTGGTGCCCCTCTGTTATTAAGGTTGGCAAAACGTATCACATGTTTGCTTCCCGCTGGCCCGAAAAATACGGACTGGGCGGCTGGACGAAATATTCTGAAGTAGTGCGGGCAACATCTGATAATCTCTTTGGCCCTTATAAGTTTCAGGAAGTAATTATTCAGAAGCGGGAAGGCTTTTGGGATAATGACAGGGCGCACAATCCGAAAATTGTAAAGGCTGGGAATATGTTTGTGCTTTATTATATTTCTTCTGCTAATGAAACCGGTTATGCTTACAGCAAATCGATAACAGGGCCCTGGACACGGATTGATGCACTTGCAATGCCTTTTTCTAATCCTGCCCCGCTGGTTAAAAAGGATGGAAGTATTTATGTATTTGGCCGTAAATCAATTAATGATATCAGGATCGCGCAAGGGTATACAGCACCTGCTTTCAACGCTAAATACACACTTTTAAATTCGGGCAAAAACCTGTTACCTGGAAATAATCAACTGGAAGATCCAACCATTTGGTGGACTTCCAACCAATATAATGTTATACTAAGCGATTTCCGCGGAGATCTGACCGGAACAGGCAAAAATGGCGCACAATATTATTCCATTGATGGGATAAATTATAAACCGGTTTCCAGAGAATCAGTTTACACCAAGACTGTTAACTATGACGATGGATCTTCTTATACCTTCAGGCGCCGGGAACGTCCTTTTGTATATGTAAATGAGAAAGGCGCGGTTACTGCTTTTTTCACATCATGTCTTACTCAGGATGCGAACGGGCATGAACAGTCGTGGATCGAGGTTCAACCCGTGGATAATTACGTGCCCAAAGAGTTTCAAAAGAACCCTTCCGGCCTATCGTACTCGCAATTATGGGGAGAAAATGGAGAGAAATGGGATAGCACAAGAATTCCTGATTTTACCAACGCCGGCTATAAAGGCGGTAAAGTAAAAATACCTGTTTTTCCAGTTGGAGTAAATGTTGTTGATTATGGGGCAGTAGGAGATGGTATTACTGATAATACTGCCGCATTTAAAAAAGCTATTGCAAAATGCGGCAGTAACCAGGCAGTATATGTGCCTGCCGGTACTTACCTTATAAAAGATACGCTTCAAATAAAGAAAGGTGGGATTAGCATTAGAGGCGATAAAAAGAAACCTTCAATAATTTACTTTGAAAAAGGCATAGAAGAGCTTTACCCAAATTATAATATTCAAAATAAAAATCAAACGGCCTGGTCATGGAGCGGGGCTATGATTTTATTTTCAGGAAACAGTAGTGATGTCGGGATAGAGGATATTACTGTAATGTTCCCGGACAATCCGTGGACCAAGCATGATTTTCATGAAAAAGGATACAATGGCGTTGGCTTTGGCGATGGCGTGCATGACGGCTGGCTAAGAAACGTTACCATTACGGGTTCTGACCTTGGAATTTGGATTGCACGCAAAGCACATCATATTACAGCAGAAAATTGGACGCTCGACTTTGGGCCGCTACGCAAAACAGGAAAAATAAATGGCCATCATGGTGTAAATATTTATGGCGGGTATAATCTCTTACAGAACTTTACTCTAAAAGGGAAATTTCAGCACGACCTTTCGGTAGAAAGTGCAAACAGTATATACAATGTTTTTAGTAGTGGCGAAGGTGAAGATATTTGTATCGATCATCATAATCATGCACAATCGCATAATCTGTTTACTGATATCAATGCCGGACTTGGTTCCAGAATCTATGCGTCGGGCGGAAATGATACTCCAAGAGGAATCTGTACTTATGAAACATTTTGGAATATTATTTCTCAAAACCCTATGGTTTATTGCAATCAGTTTGATACAAACGATGCACATTCAAAAAATAATATCACCGTTGCGATTAATACTAACCTGCCGTCGGTATTCAAAGATGTTTATAGCAACTGGTTTGAATCTATAGCACCTTCGAAAATTTATCCGGCAAACCTCTATAAGGCGCAAATGCTTTTAAAAATTGAATGAGCATGAACTTAAAAAAGTTGCATCGCTAATAAAATAATAATTTATACACGGATGAAAGCTCTTGTTTTATTCCTCGTTTTTGCTTTCTTAAGCCCTGTTTTACGGGCTGCCGATTTTTATATATCTCCTTCAGGAAATGATAACAATAATGGAACGCTTCACCATCCTTTTGCAACATTGGAGCGTGCGAAACAAGAAATAATAAAAGCTAAGAAACTAAAACCAGTAACTTTTTATCTTAGAAAAGGTACGTATTATTTACCTCAAACATTAGTGTTTACTTCCCTTTATTCAGGTAGTAGCCAGGCCCCGGTCACTTTTATGCCGTATGGCGATGAAACGCCGGTAATGAGCGGAGGAATAGCTCTCCGTTTAAATTGGAAGCCTTTCAGGAATGGAATAATGATGGCGGTGGTGCCAAAAGAATTCGCTACTGATCAATTTTTTGTAAACGGGAAACGCCAAAATATGGCACGATACCCTAATTATAACCCCGATGCGCAATACTATAACGGCTTTGCCGCAGATGCGTTCAGCAAAGAAAGGGCTAAACGGTGGAATAATCCTGTGGGAGGATATATTCATGCCATGCATAAAGCGATGTGGGGTGATTATCATTACAGGATAACAGGGAAAGATACGGCTGGAAATGTTACCTATATTGGAGGATGGCAGAATAACCGGCAGATGGGAATGCATCCCGAACGCAGATATGTAGAAAATATTTTTGAAGAAGTTGATGCACCCGGAGAATGGTATCTGGACAAGAAAAGTCATATTTTATATTTTTATCCTCCTCAAAATATCAATCTTAAAAATTCGCTTATCGAAGCTGTTCGTCTGAACCATTTAATAGAATTTAATGGTTCAGAAAAGAAACCTGTAAAGTATATTGCTTTTCAAGGCATTACCTTCAAGCACTCCAAACGTACTTTTATGGAGAATAAAGAACCCTTGTTGCGCAGCGACTGGACTACCTATCGTGGAGGGATGATCTTTTTTAATGGGGCAGAAAACTGTGCAATTAAAGATTGTTTTATTGATCAGGCTGGTGGAAATGCCGTGTTTATTAATAATTATAACAGGCATATCACTATCTCAGGTTGTCATATCTTTAAAACGGGAGCTAGCGGCATTGCATTTATCGGTGATCCGAAAGCGGTAAGAAGCCCGCTTTTTGAATATAACCAGGTTCGGGATCTAAAAGATATAGATAAAACACCTGGCCCGAAAAGCTCCAATTATCCGTCTGATTGCCTGGTGGAAGATTGTCTTATTAATGAAACAGGTCGCATAGAGAAGCAAACCGCAGGTGTACAGATAGAAATGTCGCAAAATATTACGGTTAGACATTGTTCAATCTATGATGTGCCCCGTGCTGGTATTAATATAGGCAGCGGTGAATGGGGCGGGCATATAATTGAATGGAACGATGTTTTTGATACTGTTGAAGAAACCGGTGATCACGGTTCATTCAATGCCTGGGGCAGAGACCGGTTCTGGCGGCCCAAACGTCCTGAAGTAAATAATTGGGTAAAAGAAGTTCCTCAGCTTCCATTTCTGGATGCGGTTAAAACGACAATTATTCGTAACAATCGCTTCAGATGTGATCATGGCTGGGACATTGATTTGGATGATGGATCTTCAAATTATCTCATACGGAATAATCTATGTTTAAATGGCGGCATTAAAAACCGGGAGGGCTATAATAGAACGGTCGAGAATAATATTACAGTTAACAATTCTTTTCATCCTCATGTATGGTATGAAAACAGCGGCGATGTTTTCCAGAGCAATATTATTTTTACTTCATATAAGCCGGTGGGTATGCCCAAAATATGGGGCCGACAAATAGATTATAATTTTCTTCACCGGCCAGCCGAGGCTTTAAAACAAGCTCCAGAAATTAAGAACCAAAGCGGTCAGGATCAGCATTCTCTAACCGGTGATGCCTTATTTAATAATACTTTAGAAGGCGATTATCGTGTGAAGGAAAATTCACCCGTACTTAATCTCGGATTTATAAATTTCCCTATGGATAAATTTGGGGTGCAAAAAAGTGCCTTAAAGAAAATAGCCCGAACTCCGCCAATGTCTAAACCAGCTCCAGTATCTACAATTCCTGGGCGTAGTAATACTATTTACTCCTGGTTGGGGGCAAGCGTCCGGAATATTGCAGGAGACGGCGAAGTATCAGCTTACGGCTTACCCGGAGAAGCCGGGGTTTTAGTGCTGGATGTGCCGCATGGAAGCTCTTTAATAAAGAGTGGTATAGAAAAAGATGATGTTATTGTTTCTTGTAATTTAAAGGAGATAAAGAATGTTAGCGAATTATTAAACAGTCAAACGGCTTCTCAAGGAATGAAGATGAAAGTAGGAATAATTAGAAATCAGAAATTGTTGTTTTATGAGATAAATTAACATATTTCAGAGCAGTAAATAATGACTCTTCTAGTTTTGCCAGATTAAAATTAATAACTTTTTAATTAATGTAGTTTATGAAATTGTATATAACAATTGTACTTGTAGCCATACTCGCCGCAGGATGCAAAAAAGAATCCGAATTGGCTAAATTTAATGAGAGCATACAGGGAAGCTGGACTTTGCAATCTAATAAGCTCGAATACTACAACAGCAGCAATGAAAAACAATACGAAGAAGTGTTAAGCGGACAAGGATCATTTAAAGAAATCACTTTCGCCCAGAATTTAATGGCAAGTATCAAAACCTACGATGATACAAACATTAACTCAAAATACGACATTATTAATAATGACGGGAGTAAGTATATAGAGTTTAATGATGCAATGGTTTTTGACGCACAATATTTCCAGATTGTATCAGCCTCGGAGTCTGCAATGACCTGGAAAATTAAATTTAATAGTATACAATATGAAGATACCCAAACTGGAGAGGCTGTGATAGCCCCTTTTGCTATATTGACTTTGCAATTGATAAAAAAATAACCAAATAGTTTTGTGGCCATTCCTACGCTGGCAGAATTGTAATCTGAGACATTTGAACCTATTATCGTATTACGATTGCCGGTGATTCGGCACGATTCGAGTGGGGCCGAACCGCGTCGAATTTTAATGCGGATTTTATACACCATTTATGCGGTTTACTATATCTCAACTTGACAAGCATATTGAACAATTAGTAAATAGCGTTTAACTTTTGACCAATATAGAAGGTACCTTAGTATACCATAACCATAAAAAATATATAACTATTAAACGCTTTACTGGGTTAATTTTGACTGCCGAATTTTGGCAGCCAGGCCATATATTTTAAATCAATTTAATAAATGAAGAGAGTATCTGATAAGCTTCAGCATAATGAAAATCCTGGAGAAAGTATTGATTTATCACGCCGACAATGGTTAGGACGGGTATCTGTTCCTGCATTAGTAGCAGTGGGTGCAAGTTTTGTTGGTACACCTGCAGTTGCAGCTAACGTCTTAAGCTCCATTCCTTCAGATGAAGCAATGTTTGGAGCAAATGTCTATAATATTCGAAGCTTTGGAGCCAAGGGAGATGGCAAATCCTTAGATTCAAAGGCTGTACAGAATGCTATTGATACCTGCAATAAAGAAAGAGGTGGAATCGTATTAGTGCCGGCGGGAGATTTTGTAATAGGTACATTAGAACTAAAAAGTAACGTAACACTTCACCTTTCCAGCCAGGGACGTTTGTTAGGAAGCCCTGATAAGAATGATTATTATGCCGGAAAAGGAATTCCTGCTGGTAATGGTAATATCGTGTTGCTTTTTGCTGCAAATGCGGATAATATATCAATTGAAGGCCGTGGGACAATTGATGGAAACGGAACTGCTTTTTACACCGGGCAAGGAGATAACACAGGACCCAATTCACCAGGCGGCGGTTACTTCGACCGGCCGCATCTTGTAATCTTTTACAAATGTAATAACCTGCTTTTACGCGATTCATTCTTTACAAGGAGTGCTTATCATTGTTTTCGGATTTTACAGTGTGAACAGGTAAACATAGACGGTGTTCGTATCTATAATCGTGTAAATAAAAACAATGATGGTTTTCACTTCAACAGTTGTAAATATGTTCATATTACGAATTGCGATGTAAGATGCCAGGATGATGCCTGCGCTTTATTTGGGAGCAACCAGTTTGTAACGGTTACTAATTGCTCGTTCAGTACCCGATGGTCGATTTTTCGTTTTGGTGGAGGAGAGGCACAAAATATTGCAGTTTCTAATTGCCTTATCTACGAAACTTACGGTTGCCCAATTAAAATCAGCTCGGGAAGGGCCCGCCTGGAGAATCTGTCGTTTTCAAATATTATCATGAGAAATGTTACCGGACCAATAGGTATTGGTTTTAGTGGGAGCTCAAACAATAATAGCGGCAGCACCAACAATGCACCAGAACAGGCTTCTTTCGTAAGAAATATATCTTTTAATGGAATACGGGCGACTGTAGTGCCTTTTCCAGTAAACCATCCGGATATTCCATTTGATGTTAAAATGTATCCTGGCGAACAGTTTAGTTGTATTACCCTAAATGCATTAGGTGATAATTTCATAGAAAATATCAGTTTTACTGATGTACATGTAACTTATGCTGGCGGTGGTTCAAAAGAATTAGCTGCCAAGCATGAAATTCCTCAAACCGCCCGTGAATATTTTACTGTTTGGGATCCTGAACCTTCTGGTCCGCCAGCCTATGGAATGTACGCCCGCAATGTGAAGGGACTTACAATGCAAAATGTACGTTTTGAGTATGAAAATCAGGAAGCAAGGCCAGCAATTATATTTGATAATGTTCATGATGCTGCAATTACTAATCTTAGTGTACAGGGGAGTGTTCTCGCAGAATCTACAATACGAATGGTTAGTAGCA
This sequence comes from uncultured Pedobacter sp., assembly GCA_965650335.1. Classification (GTDB taxonomy): domain Bacteria; phylum Bacteroidota; class Bacteroidia; order Sphingobacteriales; family Sphingobacteriaceae; genus Paradesertivirga. The sequence continues at coordinate 51,667 of CBFGOI010000009.1, forward strand.
GTGATGTTTTTTTAGGCAGCACCCGACTGTTAAGTCCTGCACAATCTTTCATTAAAATAGAGGGCGAAAGTGTGGGAATAACAATAGACGGAGGGGATTTACAAAAAGCTGAAAAACCTGTTGTATATGGCTCCGGAGCTAGTCAAAAGTCGGTTAGGTTTCGGGTATAATAGCAATGATATTGATTTTCTCTTCTTGTAACCACAGTAGGATTACTCCTGCCTCACCATTGGTTACAATTTTTGGTTTTTAGTGCGGCAAATTTGCCGTGCCTTTTTGTAAACTTATTCAAAGGATGAACAAGAATCGGCGGGCGATTCTTGTTATAGTCACAGATCATCAATTTTTTACTTACTATTTCTTACTGTTTTTACCTGCGATGGCGTAATAATACTTGCCTTATTCTGAAAATTGTTTCTTACATAAGATAACACATCTGCTATCTGCACATCAGTTAAGAATGGCAGAGGTGGCATCGGATTTGAATACACTTCACCATCAATTTCCACCCCTTTATTAAAACCCTTCAGGACAATATTAATCAGGCGGATTTTATCTCCAAGTACATACTCGGTTTTAATTAATGGAGGGTTTAAGCCAGTTACACCACCTCCGTCAGCTTGATGGCAAGACAAACAATATTGACCATAAATATTTTTTCCTCTTAGAATTGAAGCTTTTGGGGTAGTTGCTGCTGTCGCAGTTTTTGTGGTATTCGTTTTTGTTTGAGCTGAAACATTAAACGCAAATGGAATAATAAAAGCTATTATGCAGATTGATTTTTTCATTTTTTATTTGTTGTAGGTTATCTTATAAATCGTGCCTTTTACATCGTCTGAGACGTAAAGTGATCCATCTGGCCCGAGGGCGAGTCCACAAGGGCGATGTTGAGCTTCTCTTGGCGACATAACTGCATCAACTCCAGAAAATCCATCTGCAAATACTTCCCATTCACCTGCTGGCTTTCCATTTTTAAATGGAACAAAAGCTACGAAATATCCCTCTTGTTTTTCGGGAGAGCGATTCCATGAGCCATGGAACGCTATAAAAGCACCATTTTTATACTTTTCAGGAAATTGGCTGCCAGTATACAAAAGCAATCCATTGGGTGCCATATGCCCCGGGAAAGCAACAACAGGATCTATAAATTCTTTATTTCCTTCTTTTTTTCCATCTCCGACATATTCAGGAGCAAGTATTTTTTTCTTTTGCAGATGATCATAATAGATATAAGGCCAGCCTGCATTATCACCTTTCTTGATCATATACATTGCTTCTGAGGGCAATTCTGCCGATTGTTGGGGGGTGTAAAGCTCAGGCCAGGAAGAATTAAGATTGTCTCTTCCATGCTGCATCACATATAGAGTATTGTTCTCCACGTTCCAGTCTAAACCCATTACATTTCGTAAACCTGTGGCATAACGTTCACCTTCACCGTAAGACTGATTTAGTTTATTTGCGTTGAATCGCCAGATGCCACCTGCAGAATCTAAGATGGGACAGTTTGGAATTCCTTTAGAATTCAGCCCTCGGTCTTGTTCCTGGCAGGAATTCGAATAGGCTCCAATATTTACATAAATATTGTCGTCGTTATCTAATACAATTGATTTCGTTTGATGCTGCCGGCCAGCTTTTAAGCCTGTTATAATCTTCTCGGGATTTATAGAGTCAATCACGTGTTCGTTATCATCCAGTTTATAACGATAAACTTCCTGATCGGAAGAAGCATATAGATAGCCATTTTTTATGGTGATACCCGTGCCCGCGAAATTTCCAAAGCTGGATTTTATGGTAAATTTTCCATCTTTATCATTGTCTTCTAAAAGAAGAATCCCTTTGCCATTAAGCAAACGTTGCATTTTAACATAAATCTCTCCGTGCTTTGTTAAAACCAAATGTCTTGGGCGGCCAGTGTTTTCTATTACTTTGCTTGCTCCAAATCCTTCAGGGAGCTTTAAACCTGCATTGTCTGGATCAGATACAGGCTTTGGGAATTGTGTGCTTTGGTTTTGGGCATCACTATTTAACGGATGAAAGCTTAAGGCCCCGGCAATCACAACTGAAAAAAGGATTGATCTTTTCATAATACTTTAAAATAATCGGATTTATTTGTGTTGATAAGGATTGTAAGGGGGGACATAACCGGATACTACTTTTCCAATAAAAACATCCCTTTTTGCGGTTTGTATGTCACCATCTCCCGCCTCCGTGATAAATAGTTTGGCATCTTTATGAGCATTCTGAATTACTTCGATACGGTCTACCTGCTGGCCAACAGATAACACACTTTCGAGTTCCCATTTCAATCCGCCATTGGTTGTTACATAAATTCTAATCTTATCTTCTGCTGGCATATAAACCCTAAAGGATTCTGATCCGAATTTTTCCAGTTCTCTCGGATCTCTTAAATCACGAATACTGTTCCCCGGAGATTCGATTGTGGAGAAAATCCATTTTGAACCATCCCAGGTTGATGAGCCCGGGCCGCCCTGAGTTTGATTGTCGAAATAGATTAATGGAAATCCATTATCTTTATAATGAACAGAAACCTGTAAGCCAGCCATGTGGCCCTTATCGGGAATACTGGTGTCTAATACAAGACAAAACTCGTCCATTTCCTTATTGTCAATTGTTTCGCCTAAATCTTTTCCATGAATATTATATAAATGATCGTTAGACGGATCAAGGTAGGCATAGTACACATTTCGGCCATAAGTAGCATGTGCATGTTTACCAAGTTTCTCTCCAGCTATTGTCCATGCTAAATGTATTCGGGCTGCTTTTCCATTCATCGCAGGCTGGTAAGTCACTTTTCCGTTATAAATTTCCATCATATTATCCGTAGATCGTGGGTAAGGATCAATTGCCATCTGCTTGGTCCACGTTTTTCCATTGTCAATAGATTTAACAAACTGGTATGGCCGGTCATCAGAATAACCGTGTGTTTGTCGTGTATCCCGATAAAACACATAAAAAGTTCCATCTGTAGTAATTATTGGGGCAGGATAAGAAGCTCGTTCTGCGATGTCAATAAATTTATCCTCCCATGAACCTTCAATGCTTAAAGGGTGGGGAGAAACTGCCATTTTTAATGTAGAGTTATGGCATCCGTAGAATATATAAATTCTATTATCCTTCCCCTTTAACATTCCCGGATAATTGTGTTTATCCACAAAAGATGAAGTGCCGACAATTTTATTTTCGGTCCAGGTATTGGTGGCGTGATCTAATGATTTAACCACAGCAGTGCTTTTGGCACCCATCCAGGTAATAAAGGTTTTATTTACACCTGCATCATAAAAACCAATGTTAATTGGGCGTTGGTCTGAACGAATGTTGGCTTCCTCACTGATCTTTTGAACGGAAAACCTTTGCTGGGCAAATGCAGCTCCTGCAAGTCCGTAAATGAGTATTAAGGTTTTAATTTGGTTATATCTGGTGAGCATATTATTAAATAATCAAATTTAACTAATATGCTGATGCTGAATTGTTTTCTGTTGGCGAATCATACAACTCAATTGGCAAAGCTTCAAGCGCTTTCGTACTGGGGGATTGCTAAAAGAGCTGAATACTTAGGTAAAAAGCAATACTTACTTTACTTGTTATTGTGGATATTAGTATTAACTAATTATTAAACTCTTCGATACATATCACGGGATTCGAGTTTTATAGCCATTTGTATTATTATTTGTTTTCCAGGCCAACACTAATCTATCATTTATGAGAAAGTTGCTCCTTATTCTGCTTTTATTCCCATTTGTTTCGTCCTCTCAAAGCAGGAGTACAGTACCAGTGAAAAAGACGAATAAGATTGTGGTTAGAAATGATAAATCTGGTCGTGAGAATTTTGTTCTTCTTCAATCTGTTTTATTAAGCAAAAACTATACATTAATAATAAACCGTCGTGATTTTACAGTGAATACAAGAGATTCATCAATTGAATCAGGGAGTTCTTCTTATATCATCAATGGCGTTGCAAAACATGATTCCGTTATTTTGACGGGTAAATATAAGTCGCGGGTAGTGACCTCTATTTTTGGGCAGGAAGAAGAAATTTACACGTATGATATTACAAATACTGGCTCAAAGGGAACCTTACCTCAAATGATGTTTCTTTTATTAGATAATATAGCTAAAGAAATTAAGGGTGATCGGGTTTATATTTATGAAAAGAAGAAAAGAAAAGGGGCAATATTTTAATGTAGATCATGTAACACTAAATGTAACATGAAAGACTGCCGCTAATGTTTATAATAGATATGAACGAAAATGTTTGAATTTGACGAAGGTTTCTAATGTTTTACGGTAGGTGCACCCTGGAATAAAAAAAAGCACCTGCTCTCATTTGAGCAGATGCAAAAATACCATTGAATTTATTTAACGAAGTAGGGCAGTGGCACACCATAAAACTGGTGCCTGACCATGCATATCTCCTGTAAGACGCTCGCGGTCTAAGTAATACTGGCGGTCATTCTTTTTATTAGTACCCTGACAAACTTCGCGCATATCGGCATTTTCATCCAGATAAGTAATCAGAGCTAACCATCCTTTTCTTGCTGCTGTGCCATAAAGCTTTTTATCAAGCCAGCCATTTTTAACCCCTGTAATCATTGCAAAGGTAAACATACCCGTTGATGATGTTTCTGGCCATGATTCAGGATCGTCAATAAGTTGGCGCCACATTCCGCTCTCAGCCTGGTATTTTAATAGCGATGCCATCATGTTTTTGTATCCCTGCATAATACGTGCTCGACTAGGGTTATTTTCTGGTAATGAGCGTAGAAGTTCAGCCATACCCACGGCCATCCATCCATCGCCACGACCCCAAAAAAATGGCACATCGGGAGCATGGTAAAAAAGCCCATTGGGTTTTTGAAGCTGGTCCAGATAGAAAACCATTTCCTTTGCCCCTCTGTCGATATATTTTTGATCACCTGTAGCACGGAAAGCCTGAGCCTGTAAAGCGGTAATCATAAACATGTCGTCTATCCAGAGGCGTGTTTGCCATGTATAACCCTGGTCATAAAATTTACGCGATTGGTCGGTTACACGCGGTCCTTCGGGTGGTCCCCATTGTTTATCGGCAATGGATTTGCCTAAGGTAAGGTACTTCTCATTTTTGGTTTGAATATAAAGTTCTAATGGAACTGCACCAAAAACACTGTAATCAACATGGTCCGCAACGGGAATCATTTTGGCTTCTTCTCCAAAAAGGGGTTCAAAACGTTGGATCAGACTTTCTGTTAATTTTTTATTGTTGCTTTCTTTAGCAAATGTTAAAGCGCCATACCATGCGCATGTTTCTGGATAAGTGATAACCTTAGGAGGAGTTGAGCGGCCAAAATTAGGGTGAGGTGTAGCGATAAATCTTTCAGCTACACGTTGGCCTATTTCCTGAGGTGTGGCACCTTTTGGGAATTTTTTTAGATTAGACGATTGCGCATTTACACCAGTACTTGCTGCTTGTATTATTCCTAATGAGCATACAAATAGTTTAAATAGGTTTTTTTTCATGTTTGTCTATATAAGGGTCTATTTTTTTAGTTTTTTACGGGCGGTCAGTTGCGAGATATATAATGACTCGGGTTGCAGATTTGGTTTGTTCTGCCCTTCCCAAACGCCATCCGGCCGGTCTGGAAATGCTCCTGCACCTTTTTTGCCTTGTAAGCCAATGCAGTAATTTTGGGCAGATGCCCATGGGTTTTGTACTGTAGCGGATTTTGCTGTGCAATTCCAAACAACCTGAGTTGCTCCAGACCATCCATGTCCGCTCCCCATTTTACCCCTATCCTGAACATTTATTTCTCCATCGGTTACAATATTATCATACAAAGTGCCTACAGCCCAGCGATGGTGCGGGCCTATATCTGCATGTGTTTTAGAAGCCTTACAGTTATAAAATACATTCGGACCCAAAACCCTTGCCCCAGTAACATAGTCATGTCGCCCTTCGGTCGTCTCCAAATTCATAAAGAGATTTAGCTGTCCATTATTATTAAAAGAATAACGTTTTCCGCCGGTAATAACGGACTTTGGGTCCAAGCATTTAGAATCAATAACAGTGATGTTCTTAGAATCATTTTCAAGACTTACAGCGGCGTATCCAAAGTGTTTTGAGGTTATGTTTTTTACCCAGCAATTTTCTGCTTTATTGATATCTATAGCAATCCACCCATGATCTTCATCCGTATCGTGCGCATATTCCGATTCAAATAAAATATTTTCAATTCCAACCTCATTGATACGTCCGTCGAAACTATACTTGTAAATTTCTCCGCCGCCATAGTTTGTCTCCATGGCCATCACCACAGGATTATCGATGTAAATTTTATTTCCCTCAATTTTGGTTATGTTTCTCTCGAAATGCAGATTGTATTCTTCTGGCTGCCATTGTTTCGTTCCGGCACGCTCAACGATCTGGTCCATTTTTAAGTCATGGATCCAGTTCTTAGTCCCAGGCCTGAATAGTACTATCTTATCTCCAGGCTTCAAACCATCAGTGGAGGTTATTTCAAGCGAAAATGATCCTACAGGAACATAAGAGTTCTTGATTTTCTTCCGTGTACCTGCTATCTCTTTCCTTGATCCGCTACCTGAAATCTCCAATAAACTTCTGTTGCCTTTCCCAACTGCAATTAAACGTGTGCCTGTTTCATGGTCGCCTTCCCCGCGAAGAATAACTCCGCTTGTATTTATTTTCAGTGTTCCCGGAATTTTGTAGGCGCCGCTTTTTAATAAGATGGTTCCTCTGCAACCGGTTGCGTCAGGAGCCATTTTAGAAACTTCATCTATCGCGTCCTGTATTAATTTCTGGCTGTCATCTTTGAGAGGAGAAAGAGTTTTAACCACTGGTACGTTTGGTATATTTCTATCACCCTGGTGATACCCAACTCTGCTAAAGTCAGGGATAATATTTCCCTTCTCATCAGGAGAGTACTTCAATAAACCCTCTTTATTAATCTTTACGTGAGCAGATTCCCAAAAAGGTGGCTTATAGCTGAATAAAAACAAACTTGCACAAATTATTAGTGCAATTTTAACTGCCTTAAATGTCATATCTGGAATTTATTTAAAATTGGTTTTTTTAAAGGTAGTATTTATTTGTTTTTTTTAAGCTGGGAAGAAAAATGATAAGTTCAATATTCTTCATTTAAGAGTGCATTGGGCGGGGTGATGCTAATATAGCTGAATACTAAGCCAAAAATGCAAAACAAATAATAATGTTTTATTAGTCCCTTGCGATAACCAATTTATACAGACATAGACAGTTTTCTCCAAAAAGGTATCGTTTGAATAATGCCGTTCTAATTAATATAAATTAAATATTATGAAGTTTTCTCGCATGTATTTTATATGCATGGTATTCTTTGCAGCATTTTTAACCCAGTCCTTTGCTCAAGGAGGCTTTGTTAAAAGTCCCAATGGCAAAGTTCAGCTTGTTTACGGCTTGGGGAATAACCATTTGATATACTCAGTACGTCTTAATAATAAAGCAGTGCTGGAAACAGGCCCGTTAATTATGAAAGTTAACGATGCCGATGTTTCTGAATCGGTATTGATTAACAACCGGAAAAATTATAAGCACCATGAAACTTATCCATGGTATGGTGTCCATTCTTTCGCAACAAATAATTTTAATGGTGCTAAAATTGAAATAAAGGATAGAAATTCTGAGCTTACTTATACATTAGACATCAGGGTATTTAATGATGGGGCAGCCTATAGGTTGGTTTTACCGGGTAGCCCATCAGCAAAGCGAATTCCTGATGAATCAACTGAGTTTAATGTTCCTGCAGGAAGCACGGTTTGGTATCACGATTTAAACGGACACTATGAATCCACTTATTCAAAAAAAGCGATTTCGGAAATTAAAGCTCATGAATGGGCCGGACCTCCGCTGACTTATAAGTTGCCAGAAAACAGAGGATATGTGTCTATTACAGAAGCGGATTTAAAAAATTATAGCGGAATGGCACTTCAGGCGAATGGTAAAAATGGTTTTATACTTCGCCTGGCTCATAATCATCCTACATCGCATCCCTATAAGTTAAGATATTCGCCCGAAGATACCTTGCGCTTACATCAGCCAGCTGTAGTAAACGGAGACATCATAACTCCCTGGAGGGTAATAATGGTTGGGGAAGATTTAAATACCATGTTAAATAACGATATGGTTCATAGTCTGTGCGCGGCGCCCGATAAGGTGCTGTTTCCCCAGGGGATAAACACTGATTGGATTAAACCGGGTCGTGCTGTATGGAAATATTTGGGCAATCCTTCTCAGGAAAACACTCCAGAGGTGTTGAAAGAGTTCTCTAAAAATGCGGCAGACTTAGGATTTGAATATAATATTCTCGAAGGATTTTGGTCGCGATGGACTGATCAGCAAATAAAGGAACTTATTTCTTATTCCAAAGCCAGGAATGTGAGTATTTGGTTTTGGAAACACTCTAAAAGCCTTTGGAAAACTGAAGAGCGACAGGCATTTTTTAAGCGCTGTCAGGATTTAGGTGTTGCAGGTGTAAAACTCGATTTTTTTGATCACGAGCATAAAGAAGTTGTTGACTTTTATCAAACTATTCTTAGGGAAACTGCAGAGCATAAGTTGATGGTCGATTTTCATGGCTCAAATAAACCAACAGGAGAATCTCGTACATGGCCGAACGAGTTAACACGCGAATCTGTAAAAGGTATGGAAACGCGTAGCATAGTTGACAGAGCTACACATCATACGACTATCCCTTTTACGCGCTGGCTTGCAGGTCCGGCAGAATACACCCCGGTTCATTTTGCAGAGGAACGCCGGAAGAATACTACGTGGGCTCATCAGATTGCCAGTGCTGCAATTTTAAGCGCACCACTTTTAACCTATGCAGCAAATCCTAAAAGTCTTCTCGAAAATACTGCAGTCGAGATGATAAAAAGCATACCTTCTGTATGGGACGAAACAATTGTGCTTCCACCTTCCGAAATTGGTGAAGCGGCAGTTATGGCTCGAAGGAAAGGAGATACTTGGTTTTTGGTTGCTATAAATGGAGCCCGGCAAAAGGCGTTTTCCATCCCTCTAAGATTTTTAAGTAAAGCTTCTTATGATATGTATACCATCAAAGATGATCCATCCAATGATACTAATATATTGGAGGAGCGGAGTGTTAAAAATAATAAGGATAGTATTCAATTGGACCTTCAGGTAGGAGGAGGATATCTAGCCAGGTTTTCAATAAATAGAGTTAAGTAATACCATAAGGAGTCAGTAAGCAATATGAATAAGTATTTAAAGATTTTTGCCTTTTTAGTTTCTGCAGCGAGTTTTACCACTGCACTAAAAGCACAGGGTTTATTAAGTCCTCAGATTGACAGATGGGAGATTCAATCCAACGGTAGTATTAAATGGAATGTTCACGATCGATTGCCCCATACGGATCATATTGAGATGGCTGGCGAAAAAGTTGCTTTATGGGTGAAATATGGTTTAGATAAATCCGGGAAATCAACTATTTACCGGACCGTAGTTTTTCCAACTTTTCGTACGCTTCCCGATGCCACAAGAAGCCATATTTCTCAATCTTTTTCCGATGATGACCTTCCAAGATTCTATATAGATAACAGGCAAGTTAGGTTAGATTCAGCAATAAATGGAAAGGGAAGGTCGGGAGATCTCTCTTATAATATAAAGAATATCACTCATAAAGGAGTAATGAGCATCAATGCTATGGTTGGAACTCCTGCATTTGTAAATATAGAGCGCACTCTGTTTCCATCGGTAGATAAGCCTATGGCTTTAGAGAGGTTTACTTTTACAAATATAACCGACAAAGCTGTTACCGTATTTATGGAATACCTTAAGCGGGAAGTAAGAACTGATCCGAAACGCAGTAAGGGAAGCCAGCACTCCATTATTATGGGAACAGTGAATGATGGCAGTTATATCCTTGATCCCGGAAAAACTGTATCATTTGCTGTTTACTACCTTGCTACAGATAGTCTTGCAGAATTGCCAGCCATAAATGCGGAAGCAGAAGAAAAAGCTCGTGAAAACCGGGTTGCTGGTATTTTGGATCGCTTACAATTGGTTACCCCCGATAAAGTATTGAATACAGGATTCAATTTCGCTAAAATACGCGCAACCGAAAGTATCTATAAAACCAAAGGGGGCTATATGCATAGTCCCGGTGGACTGGCGTACTATGCTGCGATATGGGCTAATGACCAGGCCGAGTATATTAATCCCTTCTTTGCATTTCTTGGTGATAAAGTAGGCAATCTTTCGGCGATGAATGCTTATAGACATTTTGCTCGCTATATGAATCCTGAATACAAACCCATTCCAAGCTCTATTGTAGCAGAGGGCGATCATTTTTGGCATGGTGCAAAAGATAGAGGAGATATGGCAATGATAGCATACGGTGCATCCAGGTATGCTTTAGCGTTTGGAAATATTGATTCAGCCAAAGTCCTCTGGCCTTTAATTGAATGGAGCTTAGAATACAGTAATCGTAAACTTAATAATTCGGGCGTTGTAACTTCAGACAGCGATGAATTAGAAAATCGTTTTTCTGCTGGTAAAGCTAATTTATCTACCAATACTTTGTATTATGATGCATTACGGTCCGCAGCAATGCTTGGCAGTCAACTTGGAAAACCAAAAAATTTAACAGATGCATATATACAGCGGGCAGCAACATTACGTAATAATATCTCCAAATATTTTGCCGCAAATATTGAAGGATATGAAACTTACAGATATCACGAAGGTTTAAATGTTCTTCGGGCCTGGATCTGTTTACCTCTTACGGTCGGCATTTTTGATCGTAAAGAAGGAACTATTGATGCTTTATTCTCCCCAAAATTGTGGACAGAAGATGGTCTTGCTACAGAAGCTGGTAAAAGTACTTTTTGGGACAGATCTACTTTATATGCGCTGAGAGGTGTATTGGAAGCAGGTGAAACAGAAAAGGCAATGGATTTCATCCGTTATTATTCTCGACGCAGACTACTGGGAGAACATGTTCCTTACCCGGTTGAGGCCTATCCGGAAGGCAACCAACGACATTTATCAGCAGAAAGTGGATTGTATTGTCGAATATTTACAGAAGGCTTATTCGGAATCCGGCCCACAGGCTTTAATACATTCAATTGTACCCCGCGTCTTCCCAAAAGCTGGAAAACAATGTCCTTAAACAAGATTAATGCTTTTAACCAGGAATTTGATATGACTGTGAACAGGGTCGGCAGTGATAAGCTTTCAGTTGTAATTAACAGACGCGGAAAGAAACAAAAATATACTATCAAAGATGGTAGCACACAAATTATCAAACTTTAGAACTCTATTAGAAAATAATATGAAGCGATATTTATCGATCTTACTGTTAATACTTGCTGGTTTTTTCAATGCCGCAGCCCAAACAGAGGCTTTAATTAACATTGAAACAAAGAACTCGACGCTTTTGCTAACTGTTGCCAATCAAAAAGTATATCAAAGTTATTTGGGGCAAAAGCTAAATAGTCCGGAGGATATTAAATTATTACGTTCTACCCGACGTGAAGCGTATATCGGGGCCGGAATGCAAGATTTGTTTGAACCTGCTATTCGTATGATTCATTCAGATGGTAATCCGTCTCTACAATTGAATTATGTAAAGCATACTGTGGTTAAAAAGGATAATAATATCTCGGAGATTTCAATTTTTCTAAAGGATCCTAAATATCCGGTGGAAGTAGTTTTGCATTATGCGACACATTTCAATGAAGATATTATCAGAACATGGACCGAAATAAAGAATAATGAGAAAAAGGCTGTGACATTATCAAACTATGCTTCTTCCATGCTGCATTTCGATGCTGCTAAATATTTTCTCACACAATTTGATGGTGATTATATGACCGAGATGCGAATGAAAGAAAATCAACTGAGCACTGGTATTAAAATTCTGGATAGTAAACTTGGAACCAGGGCTCATATGTATCGTACTCCTGTGTTTTTTCTTTCATTAAATAAACCATCAGATGAAGTGAGTGGAGAGCTTATAGCGGGCACACTTGCATGGTCAGGAAATTTTCAACTTGCGTTTGAGATTGATCAGTCAAATGGTTTGCGCGTAATTTCTGGAATAAATCCCTACGCTTCCGAGTATAAATTACAAGCTGGTAAAACCTTTGTAACCCCCGAATTTATTTTTACCTATTCAAATCAGGGCAAAGGTCAGGCAAGCAGAAATTTGCATCGGTGGGCTCGTAACTTTGGTGTTCTTGAAGGCGATAAGCCTAAACTAACACTGTTAAATAATTGGGAAGCCACTCATATGGATTTCAATGAAAAGCTGTTGGTAGAGCTTTTTGAAGGGGCTAAGCAATTGGGGGTTGATTTATTTTTATTGGATGACGGGTGGTTTGGAAATAAATTCCCCAGAGATAATGATAAGGCAGGTTTAGGCGACTGGCAAGTAGATAAAAAGAAACTGCCAAGTGGTATAGGTTATCTTGTAAAGGAAGCGACTGACAAAGGTTTAAAGTTCGGAATTTGGATTGAGCCCGAGATGGTTAATCCGAAAAGTGAATTATATACAAAACATCCCGACTGGATACTAAGACTTCCTAACCGGGATGAACATTATTCACGAAATCAGTTGGTGCTTGATCTTACCAATCCCAAAGTACAGCAATTTGTATACAATATGGTGAACGACTTACTTGTTGAAAATCCAGGTATTTCCTTCATAAAATGGGATTGTAATCGTATGCTGACTAATACTTACTCACCTTATTTAAAAGATAATCAATCAAATCTTTTTATTGATTATACAAGAAGTTTCTATAGTGTTTTGAAACGTTTACGCGAAAAATACCCAACTTTGCCTATAATGCTGTGTGCTGGCGGTGGGGGCCGAACTGACTATGGAGCATTAAAATATTTTACTGAGTTTTGGCCCAGCGATAATACCGATGGATTTGAACGCATATTTATTCAATGGGGTTATCTTAACTTTTTTCCATCCGTTACTGTGTCCAGTCATGTAACTTCTATGGGAAAACAACCCATTAAATTTCGGACAGATGTAGCGATGATGGGTAAAATGGGTTATGATATCAGGGTGAATAATATGACCGAGCAAGAGCTTAAGTTTAGCTCTGAGGCAGTTAAAACCTATAAAAGAATTAGCAATATCATATGGTTTGGCGATCTGTTTAGATTGGTGTCTCCTTATGAAGAAAATCGTGCTGTCCTTATGTATGTAGCTGAGGATAAAAAGAAGGCCATTCTATTTAATTATATATTGAACTACAGAAGGAAGGAGTATATGGGAAAAGTTGCTTTACAAGGTTTGGATCCACAAAAACGATATAAGATTGAAGAAATAAATTTGATGCCCGACACAAAATCTACCCATCCCGATAATGGGAAAACGTTTAGTGGCGATTATTTAATGAAAATAGGATTAAATCTTGCCCCCGGACGTATCACACCAGTTACAAGTTCTGTATTTGAAATAACTGAGCAATAATATGAACATGAAAAAAACTTTAGTTGCTTTCGCATTGCTGTCGTTTTGCATTAATGCATTTAGTCAGCAACCAAAACTTCTAAAAATCTGGCAGACAGATAGTATAATTAATCTGCCTGAATCGGTTTTGCCTGATTCTGAGCTTAAAGTATTATTTGTTTCGCAAATGGGAAATAATCCTAACGATAAAGATGGGATTGGCGGCATTGCTAAAATAGGTTTTGACGGGAAGCCCATAGATTTGAATTGGATAACAGGTCTTAATTCTCCTAAGGGACTGGCACGTTATGGAAATAAATTGTTCGTTGCCGATTTGACGGATGTTGTTGTGATAAATATAAAAGAGGGAAAGGTAGAAGATAGAATTGCAATAGATAGTTCTTTATTTTTGAATGATATAACTGTGAACCCTAGGGGTGTGGTATTTGTTTCGGATTCCAAAACGAAGAAAATACATAAGATTGAGGATAATAAATCAAGTGTGTATTTAACAAATATTAGCGGTGTGAATGGATTGAAATATATAAATACTGATTTATATATTGCCGCAGGAAAAATACTTTGGAAGTCTAATGCCGAAAAACAGCTTAGTAAAATTGCCGAATTGCCTCAGGGCGGCGATGGAATAGAGCCGGTAGGAAATGGTGATTTCTTATTCTCGAGTTGGAGCGGATATCTTTTTTATGTGTATTCTGACGGAAAAACCCAAGTTTTATTAGATACCCATCTTGAAAAAATAAATGCGGCTGACATTGGCTTTGATCCAAAAACACAAACAATATATGTACCCACTTTCTGGAAAAAATCAATTATTGCTTATAAACTTAAGCGATAAACTTGTGGCAAGGGGCATAAGTTCACCCAATAAGAAAAGCTGTTATTTTTTCGAATAACAACTTTTTTATTGGTGATTTTTTTAAATAGTGGATTTTATAAATTCTTTTTGGTAGTTAAGAGGACTTTTTCCTGTAATTATTTTGAAGTATTTGTGGAAGCTTGCAAAATTATTAAAGCCACTTTCATAGCAAAGCTGTTTAATGCTCAATTTATTTTCAATTAACAATTTACAAGCATGTCCGACTTTTAATTCAATAAGAAATTGCGAATACGTTTTCCTTGTTCGTGATTTGAAATACCTGCAAAACGAATTTGGGCTTATTCTAGCTATCGATGCTATTTCTTCTAACTGAATTTTTTGTTTAAAGTTTACCATTGAGTATTCATATATGGCATTTATGCGGTCATTTTCTTCATCATTGTAATTATACTGGAAACCTAAGGAGGATAAAGATTGAGTTTGTTCGCACTGAGAAATAGCCAGTAACGCCTCCATCAGATAAATAATTCTTTTAGGTCCTTCCTGCGCGAGCATATCTTCCATTATTTCAGCAACCTGTTTCTTAGTTCTACCGACAACTTTAATACCACGTTTAGATTTTTCAAGTACACTTTTTAAAGGCTTATTTTCTGGTAGGCATAAAAATTTCTCGCCCCAAAAACTGTCACAGAAATGAGCTACTCTAATATCTGCAGTGCATTCCATTTTCTCTTCAAAATATACATCATCAAACCGCCAGTAATGAGGAAGATGAGCACCGACTAGAATAACATCTCCATGTTTAAATCGCTTTATGCTGTCTCCAATAAACTGAGTTCCAGTGCCTTTTTTAAAATGAATCAATTCCACTTCGGGATGATAATGCCATTTATTATTAACATAAGGAACAAGGTCTTGCCTGACATTAAATGAATGTGCAGGCGCTGTCGAAACTTTTAGTAACTGTGGTTTCATTCAACTAAGTATTCAGTAAGTGGTTATAAAAGGTTTTAATAATGCCAATATAGCTTAATAAGTTGTAAAAACCTCGAATTTTTTTATCGAAAACCTTTCTTTCTTTGTATTATATGACTAATGTTATTTTAAAGCAAATTATAAACTTATTTAGTGGTTAATTAAATAACCGTGCTACTTTCTCCCAATTCATTACATCGAATAATTTCGTGTATTGCTCACGCTTTTATAGTAATACTACTTGCAAAAAAAAAAAATTGAAGTGTTAGTTTGACACTTTAACTTCGCAATTCAGCTTTTTTACGATATCTGTTAGGGGGAGGAACTCGTTGATTTTCGCTTCAAAATACCATTGATGTAACAAAAAACCTAAGCTTTTATGGATTCAGATATTATAACGAAAGGAAAAATTAAAAAAAAATATTTACAGATTGATAGTTTAGATAACGTCCTTGTGGCACTTCAGGATCTCAAACAGGGGGATGAGATAATTGTTGGAGGGAAATCTTTTAATTTATCGGATGATGTAAGAGCAAAGCATAAGTTCTCTCTTACGCATTTAGAAAAAGGAGATAATGTTATTATGTATGGAGTTTTAGTCGGTAAAGCTTCAATAAGCATAGCTCAAGGTGCATTATTGTCGCAAGAAAATACAACCCATGCAACAAATAATTTTGAGCTTGGTAAGCGGAAATTAGACTGGACTAAGCCGGATGTCTCGTCCTATCTTCACCGGTCTTTTTTAGGTTTTCATCGATCTGACGGTTCTGTAGGTACTGCCAATTATTGGGTGGTAATTCCTTTAGTTTTTTGTGAAAATAGGAATGTAACTGTTCTTACAGAAGCTTTAATTAACCGTTTAGGATATAAGAAAGCGCAAACTTATGAAAATGAGGTGAATGAGCTGGTGAACTTTTATAATGCAGGAAAATCTGTTGAGGAGATCTTGAATACAGATTTTAACACCTCTTATTCGGAGGATATAGATAAAAAAAGGTTATTTGAAAATGTGGATGGTGTAAAGCTGTTAACGCATGATATGGGATGCGGAAGTACTCGAATGGACTCTGATGCATTATGTGGACTGCTTGCGGGATACATAACCCATCCAAATGTTGCAGGAGCAACTGTCTTGAGTTTAGGCTGCCAGCATTCCCAAATAAGTATTCTAAATGACGAGATCTTTAAACGAGATCCGCACTTCAGCAAACCTCTGGTTATTGTTGAACAACAGACAATGGGAACAGAGAGTAATATGTTGAAGACAGCTCTTAAACAAACTTTTGCGGGGCTGATGGAAATAAATAAACAACATCGACAGCCAGCATCTCTATCAAAGCTCTGCATTGGCCTAGAGTGCGGTGGTTCTGATGGATTCTCAGGCATCTCTGCGAACCCAGCTATCGGGCAGGTTTCAGATATGGTGGTGGCTTTAGGCGGTTCAGTAATTCTTTCAGAGTTCCCGGAACTTTGTGGGGTTGAACAAAATTTAAGTGACAGATGCGTCGATGAACAAATTGCAACTCGTTTTATGGAATTGATGCGCTCGTATAATGCAAGGGCTGAATCTGATGGTTCAGGATTTTATGCTAATCCATCACCTGGTAATATAAAAGATGGTTTAATTACCGATGCTATTAAATCTGCCGGCGCCGCAACAAAGGGAGGCAGTTCACCAATAGTGGATGTTTTAGATTACCCGGAGAAAGTAAAAAAACAGGGATTGAATTTGTTATGCACTCCTGGTAATGATGTGGAGAGTACTACTGCAGAAGTTGCATCGGGCGCAAATATTGTTTTGTTTACTACGGGCTTGGGAACACCAACAGGAAATCCTGTGGCGCCAGTAATAAAACTATCAACAAATACTAAAATATATCTTAATATGCCTGATATAATAGATATCGACTGTGGCACTATAATTAGTGGGGAAGAAAATATCGAAGGTGCAGCTAAGAAGATCCTTGATTATATTATTAAAGTTGCTAGTGGAGAAGTTAAACCTAAAGCAACTTTATTAGAGCAGGACGATTTCATTCCCTGGAGAAGAGGGATTTCATTGTAGTGGAAGAATAGTGTTAATATTTATTAGGTATAGGTCGTTTATTGTTTTAAAAAATCAGTTTATTGAAAAAATTATGGTTATTTTATCCTTAATGT
The DNA here is from genome assembly GCA_965650335.1 of uncultured Pedobacter sp. Classification (GTDB taxonomy): domain Bacteria; phylum Bacteroidota; class Bacteroidia; order Sphingobacteriales; family Sphingobacteriaceae; genus Paradesertivirga. The sequence continues at coordinate 69,121 of CBFGOI010000009.1, forward strand.
TGTATA
>CBFGOI010000010.1:0-66907 GCA_965650335.1 uncultured Pedobacter sp.
TTCGAACCAGTGACCCTCTGCTTGTAAGGCAGATGCTCTGAACCAGCTGAGCTAATCTCCCGTCGTTTGGGACTGCAAATATAGAAGCATATCCCTATTATTCAAAATAAATTTTACAATAATTATAACCGACTTTTTTACAGATACTTAGTTAGCTCAGGCGACAATGGTTTAACTGCAGAGCGAAAACGATGCACCAATTTTCCGTTCTCATCAATCAAGAATTTCTCAAAGTTCCATTTAATGTCACCTTTAAAGTCCGGGTTTTCCGCAGAAGTTAAATATTTAAAAAGCTCTGCCATGTCGTCGCCTTTAACGCTCAGTTTCTCGCCAAGAGTAAAAGTTACTCCGTAATTCTGTTTGCAAAATTCTTTAATACTTAGGTTCGAGCCAGGTTCCTGATCTTTGAAGTTATTTGCTGGAATGCCAATAACTACTATTTTACCTTTGTACTGCTCGGATAGCTTTTGTAATTCTGTATACTGAGGAGTATAGCCGCATTTTGAAGCGGTATTTACAATCAATATTTTCTTTCCTCTAAATTTTTTCAGGCTAAGCGTTTTGCCATCGATGGTTTTGATCTTGAAATCGTGTACAGACTTCGGCGGTGCCGCAAATAAGGTCAGAAGGAGAAATACGAGAACTTTCATAATTACAATTTCGATTTATTCAAAATTAACTATTAAGGATTAAGAAAATAGAATAGCTATGTAAAATTACTATAGCAATGAGTGTTGTGTTATAATTAATTGCCGGCCTGTAGTCTCCGGAGAATCAGGTGCAATAACAATAAAAAAGCCGCTCCTTTTTTGGGAGCGGCTTAAATTATTGGGTTTTTTAAATTATTTCACCTCTTCGAAATCTACATCAGTAACAGTATCGCCTGCATCATTTGCTGATGCCTGACCATTACCTGGCTGGGCGCCTTCTGCACCTGCACCTTCAGTAGCTTTGTACATCTCTTCGGAAGCAGTAGCCCATGCAGCGTTCAATTCTGTCTGAGCGGTTTCAATATCTGCAAAGTTTTTTGCCGCGTGCGCTGCTTTCAACTTGGTTAGAGACTCTTCAATCGGAGCTTTTTTATCTGCGGAAATTTTATCGCCATATTCTTTCAGCTGTTTTTCAGTTGAGAAAATAAGCGCATCGGCAGCGTTTAAAGTATCCACTTCTTCTCTGGCTTTTTTATCAGCTTCAGCATTCGCTTCAGCTTCTTGTTTCATCTTTTGAATTTCTTCGTCAGATAAGCCGGAAGATGCTTCGATACGTATTTTCTGCTCTTTACCAGTCGCCTTGTCTTTTGCACCTACGTGTAAGATACCGTTTGCGTCAATATCAAAAGTTACTTCGATTTGAGGTACTCCGCGTGGCGCAGGTGGAATTCCGTCTAAGTGGAACCTTCCGATTGTACGGTTTTGATTCGCCATTGGACGCTCACCCTGCAAAATGTGAATCTCAACGGATGGTTGATTATCAGATGCTGTCGAGAACGTTTCTGATTTTTTAGAAGGGATAGTTGTATTCGACTCGATTAATTTTGTCATTACACCACCCATAGTTTCAATACCTAAAGAAAGAGGAGTAACGTCAAGTAACAATACATCTTTAACTTCACCAGTTAATACACCACCTTGAATTGCAGCACCAATTGCTACAACTTCATCAGGATTAACTCCTTTTGAAGGCTCTTTTCCAAAGAATGCTTTAACAGCATCCTGAATAGCAGGAATACGTGTTGAACCCCCTACCAGGATAATTTCATCGATATCTGAAGTTGATAAACCTGCATTTTTCAATGCTGAACGACAAGGCTCAATGGTACGTTTGATTAAGCTTTCGGCTAATTGTTCGAATTTAGAACGGCTTAAAGTACGCACAAGGTGCTTTGGTCCGCTTTGATCGGCAGTGATATATGGTAAATTAATTTCAGTTTGGTTAGAACTTGATAACTCAATTTTAGCTTTCTCAGCAGCTTCTTTCAAACGTTGTAAAGCCATCGCATCTTTTGCAAGGTCCATTCCGTTCTCAGATTTGAACTCTTCTGCCAACCAGTCAATAATCACCTGGTCAAAGTCATCACCACCTAAGTGAGTATCACCATCAGTAGATTTTACTTCGAAAACGCCATCACCAAGTTCAAGAACAGAAACGTCATGTGTACCACCACCGCAGTCAAACACAACAATTTTCATATCCTTATGAGCTTTGTCCAAACCATATGCTAATGCAGCGGCTGTTGGCTCGTTAATGATACGTTTTACATTTAAACCGGCAATTTCACCTGCTTCTTTTGTAGCCTGACGCTGAGCATCGTTAAAATAAGCGGGAACAGTAATAACTGCGTCCGTTACTTCGTGTCCTAAAAAGTCTTCTGCTGTTTTCTTCATTTTTTGAAGAATCATTGCAGATATCTCTTGTGGAGTATATTTACGGTCGTCTATATCAACACGAGGTGTATTGTTATCGCCTTTTACAACTGCATAAGGCACACGACTGATTTCTTTTGTTACTTCATTATAGCTGTTGCCCATGAAGCGTTTAATAGAATAGATTGTTTTTTTAGGATTAGTGATAGCCTGACGCTTTGCAGGATCACCCACTTTCCGCTCACCATTCTCTACAAAAGCGACAATGGATGGAGTAGTGCGCTTGCCTTCGCTATTTGAAATAACAACTGGCTCATTACCCTCCATTACTGCTACACAGGAGTTAGTTGTTCCTAAGTCGATACCAATAATTTTTGACATGATATATATGTTTAATTTTTTTCAATAAATATTCAAACAATGGTTATCAAGCCTTATGCCAATAATATTCTGCAAACAGATTGACAGTCTTATGTCAAGATTTTTATGAGATACAGTGACAGAGTGACAAAATGACCCATAAAAAAAGCCCCCTTACTTAAGGAGGCTTTCAATTGTATGTGTCTTAAAATTACTGCTTTTTTGTAGTTGTAGTTTTAGCAGGAGCTGCCTTTGTCGCCGGTTTAGCCGTGCTGGTTTTAGTAGCAGGTTTTTTAGCAACAGGCTTGGCTGCGGGTTTTTTTGCTGCAGGCGTCGCTGCCTTTTTCACGCGTTTAACCTTTACTAATTCAAGATCAAACACAAGGGTTGAAAATGGCTTTATATCCTCGCCGGCGCCTTGTGGGCCATAGGCCAGATCCGAAGGAATAATGAAAGTAGCTTTAGAGCCTTCATTCAGCAAAAGGATGCCCTCTTCCCAACCTGGAATAACTCTGCCTTCACCCAGCACAACGCTGATAGGCTCATATGGTCGTCCCGGTTGATCCAATCCAGCTTTTTTAGCCTCAGCTTCGATGCTCGAATCAAATACTTTTCCTTCCAGAGTTTTACCAATATAATTTACCAAAACAGTGTCGCCTTTTACTGGCTTTGCTTTGACAGATGGTTTTCTAATGATATATCTTAAGCCTGATGTAGTTTTTATTGCATTTATTTTAGTCTCTGCAAGATATTTAGCAAGAGCACTTGATTCTGCTCCTTTCATTTCATCCATCATTTTCTGGCGTTCTGCCATCGCTTCTTCCAGTGACTGGATTTTTTTGATTTTAACGGTAATAAAAAGCGAACTTCCTTTTGGCAGAAATGGGGGACGCTGCTGTTCCATTCCGGGCTTGTTAAAAATTGAATCCGTCGGAATACTAACAATAGCACTGTCATTCAAAGCTAATAATGGAAAAAAATCCATAAGATCAGCGATGTTTTGGGCGGCCTGGACCTGGATGGTTGCAGGTCTGTTTACGTCAAAAGAATTCACTAATACTGAATCTTTATCTGTTTTTTGTATAAAGTTGAACGTGATAATATCGTTCAGTTTAATTTTGGGCCCGGCATTGGAAGTGAATATTTTATATTGAAGTCCATTCGGCAAACGTTGCATTCCTGCATTGTTCTGTGCCAGTACATGTACCGATGCTACCAGCAGCAATACCGTTATTATATTTTTTATCTTCATATTAATGGGAAGAAGAGGCTGTCTGAAAGTCTATGATCAACTGAAGCTTACTTCAGTAAGCTCTGCTTGGAACTATTCGAAAGAGGTTTCCGAAAGTCCGGACTTTAAGACAGCCTCTAATGTTTTATTGTTGAGGCATTGCGGATTGAGGCATTCCTGGCATTTGCATCGGCTGTTGTACCGATCCCGGTTTTGCTTTTATGATGTCAACAACTTCGATATCAAATACAATCGGCATGTATGGAGGAATTGCCTGGTTTCCCTGCTCGCCATAAGCAAGCTTAGATGGAATAATTACAGTTGCTTTTGTTCCTTTAGGGAATAACAATAATGCTTCATCAAATCCAGGGATAGTTCCGTTAAGACCCGCAGGTACTTTCATCGGCTCGTAAGGACGCTGAGCGTTAAACGTTCCTGACTTTTGTGCTACAGCTTTAACACTGGTATCAAATACCTTTCCAGATAAGAACATTCCGGTATAATCTAATTTAACAGTGTCTCCAACTGCAGCTTTAGGACCAGCACCTTGTTTTGTAATTATGTATTGTAGGCCCGAAGCCGTAACAATTGGCTTTAAATCTTTCGAAGCAATATAACCACTGATCTTGCCTGCTTCCTGATTTTTAGCTTTTTCCACTTCAGCCTTTAAAAACCCATCGATTTTTTTCTGGAACAAGCTGTCATTCATTTTTCCTTTCGGGATAATTTTATCCAGCTTGATGGTGAAAAGCATGTATTTTCCTTTGGTATTAGCTGGCTTAGGCATTCCCTTAGCAGCCATGGAGTCAAGGTTTACTTTAAATGTTGCACTATCACCTTCGCTTAGCAAAGCAAGACCATCGTAAATATCCCCTTTGAAAGCAGCTTTCTGCTGAACAAGGAATGTTGGGCGGTCAAAGTCGAAAGAGCTTGCAAGTACTGAATCTTCTTCAGTTTTTTGAATAAACTTTATGGCAAGAAAATCACCCTCTTTAACGGTGGGGCCAGATTCGTCTTCATGAATAATGTATTGAAGATCACCAGGACCTTGTTTAAATTGCTTGCATCCTGCGAAAGCCAGAGCAGCAAAACCTAAAATAATTAAATTTTTCTTCATTTTTATTTTATACTATTAATAGACTTTTATAATCAGGCAAAATACTCTTAAATTCCGAAATTACATCCTGTAATATTTTATCGGAAAATCCGCCTGCTGCGTTTCTGTGTCCGCCGCCGTTGAAATACTTTTTACAGATCTCATTAGCAGGAAAATCTCCGGTAGACCGTAAAGAAAGCTTAACCTTGTCTTTCCGTTCGATAATTAAGGCAGCTAGCTTAATTCCATTTATTGTTAAGGCGTAATTTACCAAACCTTCTGTATCCCCGGTATCAATCCCAAACTTATCAAGCTCATCATTCGTAACACTGATCAAGGCGGTGTTATATTCTTCAAATACTTCGAGTTTGTTTAATAAACAATATCCGAGAAAACGTAAACGACCTTCTGAGAAGTTATCGTATACTAATTGATGAATCTTTGAATTTTCTGCTCCCCGTTGAATTAAATCAGCCACAATGTGGTGAACCTGGGGCGTAGTGGTTGGAAAACGAAACGATCCGGAGTCCGTCATAATCCCTGTGTACAAACAACTGGCAACATCTTTATTGATAAGCTGCGGTTCTTTCATAATGGTTATGATGAAATCATATACCAATTGCGCTGTAGCGCATGCATTTATAGACCAGTGGCGGTAATCATCGAAGCCTTCGGGCTCCAGGTGATGATCAATCATGACTTTTACTCCCTTGGCTTCGCGAACGATTTCTCCCATCTCATTTATCCGAGAAAGCGCATTGAAGTCAAGGCAAAATATAATATCGGCATCGCCAATATATTTATTTGATTCTGCCACGGTTTCGGTATAAACCAGAACTTCAGGATTGTTTGGCATCCAATGGAGAAATAATGGATAGTCGGTTGGAGTTATTACTCTAACGTGATGTCCTTTCTGAATCAGATAGTTATATAAACCCAAAGATGAACCCATTGCATCACCATCGGGCTTATGATGTGTGGTGATAACTATGTGCTGAGGGTTAGCTAATAATTCTTTAAGTGAGGTTAGTTCCAACATTCTTTAAAAAAAGAAACGCAAAGCTATTAAAAACCTTTACGATACAAAATGCTTTTGGCAGAATAGATTATTACATATTCCCGTTTTCAAAAATAATGCTAAAAAATAAAACCCTCCGGGCTTTTTTCTAATTTTTAAGGGAGAAGGGACGAGCCGCGGAAAACGATTGCTCTTTTACATATTTTAAAATCCATGTCTAAAATTTATCTAAGTTTGCAGCGATTTTTCAACACAACAAAACCAAATGACAACGAATAGAACATTCACAATGATTAAGCCTGATGCCGTAAAAAATGGACATACAGGTGCTATTTTAGACGATATTATTAAAGGCGGGTTCAAAATTATAGCAATGAAATACACCAGCCTGACTAAAGATACAGCCGGAGCATTTTATGCGGTTCATAAAGATCGTCCTTTTTACGGTGAGCTGGTTGACTTTATGTCATCAGGACCGATCGTTGCTGCAATTCTTGAAAAAGACAATGCGGTAGAAGATTTTCGTAAACTTATCGGTGCTACCGATCCTAAGAAAGCAGATGTTGGCACTATCCGTAACAAATATGCTGAATCTATTGAAGCAAACGCAGTTCACGGTTCAGATTCAGACGAAAATGCTGAAATTGAAGGAAATTTTTATTTCTCTGCTTTAGAGAGATTTTAAAGGCCTCACCCCAACCCTCTCCAAAGGAGAGGGGGTTTGGATTTCCGTGAAAGACAAACTGTCTAAAGAGGGTTAGGGCCGTTCGTCTCCCTCTCCTTTGGAGAGGGCCGGGGTGAGGCTAAATAAATACAATCTCGTCTAACACACTGCTTCCCGCTCGTTCGTTCATTCTTTTTACTATTTCTGAACGGATCATCAACAATTCATTCTTTAGCACCGACGACTCAACCCGGATAAATAATTTGCGTTCGCGGATATATAACTGACTGGTGCGATTAGCCACTGCACGCCCCATGAGCTCGGGCCAGGCGGCTATAAGTGAGGTTTCATCAAACTTTCGCTTAAGTTTATACACCTTAAGTAATTGCTCAATAGCCTCTTTTAAAGGTTTATCGTTGTTACGCCCCATGTTGTTTTACAGTTCCGTTTTCTATTTCAAATACACTCAAACCTACACCTATTCCCTTAAAAATTTTTGTCACTCGTTCAGAACTGGTATCGGTAATAAAGATCTGCCCGAAATCATCGTGAGAGACCATTTGCATTAATTTTGTGATTCGCATCTCGTCCAGCTTATCGAAAATATCGTCTAATAAGAGCAGTGGCTTAAATCCTTTTTTTTCATTCAGATAAGTATATTGAGCTAGTTTCAGGGCAATAAGAAATGATTTCTGCTGTCCTTGCGAGCCAAATTTTTTAAGAGGCATCCCGTGAATCGAGCACAACAAATCATCTTTATGGATACCAGTGGTTGTGCGCTCCAGAACTCTGTCGCGTTCAAGCGACTTTTTTAAAAGGGCCGAAAAGTCTTCTCTAGCCAACTGCGAATCATAAATAAGTTCTACCTGTTCGGCATCGTCTGTAAGATATCGATAATGAGATGCAAACACAGGCAGAAAGGCATCCATGAACGCTCTTCGTTTTTTAAAAATATTGTTCCCCGCTGTTATTAGCTGATCATCGTAAATTTCTAAAAGCTGTGCGTCATAACGGCCGGTTTGCGCTATATTACGTAACAAGGCATTGCGATTTGCCAAATTTTTATTGTAAACGATGAGCTCGTCAAGGTACTGATTGTCCGTCTGAGAAATAACATTATCAATAAATCTCCGACGTTCTTCACTGCCTTCGATGATGATGCTGATATCATAAGGCGATATCATAACCAACGGGAATAAACCGATGTGGTCGGCTAATCTTTGATATTCCTTTTTATTTCGTTTAAACTGCTTTTTTTGGTTCCGCTTTAAAGAACAGGCAATTATCTCTTCATTTTCCTGTTTCTCAAACGTTCCCTGGATCATAAAAAAATCTGCTCCCTGTCGAATCTGCTGCGAATCGATAGGGTTAAAATAGCTTTTGCATAGCGATAAATAATGAATAGCATCCAGGAGATTAGTTTTCCCCGCTCCGTTATTGCCGGCAAAAGCATTTACAGAAGCGGAGAAGTTTAATTCTGCTTCTTCATAGTTTTTGAAATTAAGTAGAGATATTTTTTGAAGCCACATACAAAAGAGACACAAAGTTACAGTTTAAAGGGCATTCTGTTTTTTAAATTTAAAGAAGGCTTGATTGTAAATGTGAAAACTGTATTTTTGCAAACTTCATTTTTTAAAACGCAAATGGCGACTAATCAAAAAGATACTATTAAAGAGCCCGCAATAATAGGCAGCACAGGGAATTTTGTGCAGGAAAATAAGAAAAGCCTGGCAGTAATTGGTGGTGCAATTATAGCGCTGGTACTGCTTTATATAGGATATCAGAAATTTTATCTGGCTCCGAGAGCAGAAAAAGCAGCGAATGAAATGTTCAAAGCTGAAGAGTATCTGGCAGCAGACTCACTGGCGGACCGCGCAATAAAAGGGGATGGTTCCTATCCGGGTTTTGAAAAAATTGCCGAAGAATATTCAAACACCAAATCAGCTAATCTTGCAAATGCATACGTTGGCGGATTGTATCTTCAAAAAGGAGAATTTAAAAACGCTGTAGAAGCGCTGGGTAATTATAGCTCAACAGGGAGTCCTGTGATCGATCCTTTGGTTTTAGGAATGCTTGGCGATGCTTATTCTGAATTGAAAGAATATGGAAAAGCAGAAACTTTTTACAAAAAAGCATCTGATAAATATGAAAACTCATTTACAACTCCTTTATTTCTAAAAAAATTAGGGCTTGTATATGAAGAGCAGAAAGAATTTGATTCTGCATTAGATGTGTACAAAACTATAAAACAGGATTATCCTGAAAGCTATGAAGCAACTTTAATTGATGCTTACATAGCTCGTGCAGAAGCACGTTTGAATTAATGAATTTATTTCCCCCTCTCTTAAAAAATGGTTATCCGAATTCGGGTAACCATTTGTATTTTTAAACAATGGCAACTCATCTTAAAAGTTTATCCGATTTCAGTCACACAAGCATTCCTTCTGGACAAGGCTTTAAATTTGGCGTTGTTACCGCTCAATGGAATGCAGAGATTACAGGCGCCCTATATAATGGAGCAGTCCTGCTTCTTGAGAAACAAGGAGTGAAGCCAGAGAATATTTTGGAAATCACCGTGCCAGGCAGCTTTGAGCTTGTCTCTGGCGCCGACATCCTGTTAAGTAAAAAAGAAGTAGACGCAGTTATTTGTCTGGGTTGCGTTATTAAAGGGGAAACTCCTCATTTTGATTTTATCTGTAATGCAGTTGCAAATGGCATTAGTCAGGTTAGTATAAAATACAATAAACCGGTAATATTCGGTGTGCTTACCACAAATAACCTGGAACAGGCTCAAGCCCGTTCTGGAGGAATACATGGAAATAAGGGCGAGGAGGCAGCCGCTACTGCCCTGTTAATGGCCGAATTACAAAACAATTTAATTGGGTGAAACTTATTAGGATAAGTTTCGTATTGTTACTGAAAATTCGATACTTTTATACTAATTATGAAAAGAATAGCTATTTTATTCCTTCTACTTACTGCAACAGTTACCTTTGAATCTTGTTCAACAAAAACTTGCCCTGCGTATAATTCATATCCAAAGTCAAGACGATAGTTCCTGCTTTTGCGCAATCTGTATGTAATATTCACTCAGAAAGCCCTTACAAAATTGGATTGCAATATAATACCTGCCTATTTTTGAGTTTATACTTTTTATGAATTGGATACCGCTAGAGAGAATTGAGCAATTGCAGCAAATTAAACAGTCTGCAGGACATAGTATTTTATTTAAACACAGTACGCGTTGCTCTATCAGCCTTATGGCTAAAAGAAAGTTTGAATTCGAATGGGATATACTGCCCGAAGACACATCAGTTTACTTTCTCGACCTGATTAAATACCGCCCGATTTCTAATGCAATCGCCGAGTTATTTGATGTGCATCACGAATCACCTCAACTACTGCTCATCAAAGAAGGGGAATGCATTTATGAAGCTTCGCATAGCGAGATTTCTGCTGAAGAAGCAGCCGAACAAATGTCTGTGAATTCATAAGCGAATTTAAGACGGATACGTAAACGTTATCAGCTTTAAAATATCGGGATGCAAGCTATAAAACACCGGACAAGTTTTAGCGGCATGCTCAAGAATCGCTTTTTCTTTGTCAGTACATGAAAAAGGAAAGCTAATTTCTGCATGGATCTCGCTTACTCGTCTGGGATTGGCTGCCATTATTTTGGTAATTGCGCAGGTCGTTCCTTCGATATTAATATTCCGTTCGCGGGCAGCAATTCCCAGAATGGTTAACATGCAGTTTCCCAGGGAAGTTGCTAATAAATCTGTCGGAGAAAATGCCTCGCCTTTCCCTTTGTTATCTATCGGCGCGTCGGTAATTATCTTTTCCCCTGACTGTATATGTGTCGATTCAGTTCTTAAGTCGCCCAGGTAAGTGATTGTTGAAGTCATATTAGTTTTAAATTAAAATTCAAAAGTAAAAAGTAAAACTGAAACCGCATCACCTCCACCCGCAATTTGTAATCTCTGACATCATGTGAAGCATCTTTGTCTTATCTTTCCTTTGTCAAAATCTCACATCTCATATCTCACATCTCATATCTAAAAGTTACATTTGCAACATGATTGAATTGCCGGTTATTCCTGCCAACCAGGCAGCACGCAGACCCAACTGGTTACGGGTAAAACTACCTGTTGGAAAAGAATATGCGCATGTGCGCAGCCTTGTAGACACTCATAAGCTTCACACGATTTGCGAGAGTGGTAATTGTCCGAATATGGGCGAATGCTGGGGTGCTGGTACGGCAACGTTTATGATATTAGGGAATATCTGCACCCGTTCTTGTTCCTTTTGCGCTGTGGCTACAGGACGACCGTTAGCGGTAGATCCGGATGAACCTAACCGTGTTGCCAATTCAATTAAATTAATGAATGTTAAACATGCGGTAATTACTTCGGTAGACCGCGATGATTTGAAAGACGGCGGTTCTATCATCTGGGCCGAAACTATCAGAGCAATCAGAAGAGATAGTCCGGGAACGACAATGGAAACTCTGATTCCTGATTTCAGAGGAATATGGGATAATTTATACCGCGTTTGCGAAGAACGTCCTGAAGTGGTTTCTCACAATATTGAGACGGTAAAGCGTTTAACTAAAGAAGTACGTATCCAGGCAAAATACGATAGAAGCATGGAAGCACTGAAACGTATTTCTGAATTTGGATTAAGAACAAAATCCGGCATTATGTTAGGCTTAGGTGAAACCGAAGCTGACGTGATTGAAACCATGCAGGATTTGGCCGACACTGGTGTTCATGTCTTAACTCTTGGTCAGTATTTACAGCCAACTAAAAATCACCACCCGGTATTAGACTGGATACACCCGGATCAGTTTGCTAAATACAAAGAAATCGGACAGAAGATGGGATTCAAATATGTAGAAAGTGGGCCCTTGGTGAGATCATCTTATCATGCGGAAAAGCATCTTTTTGATCAAAGTGTTTAATAATGATATCTGCATTGGATAATATATAATGAGCTACTTGTTGCTTTATATACCAGCCGATGCTCTCCATCTATACGCCTTGACCAAAAGCCCGTCAGATCACCTTTTAAAGGTTCAGGCTTTCCTATACCCGAGAAAGGATGACGTAAACAATCCTTAATTAACTCGTTTATTCGTTTTAATATCTTTTTATCAGTTTGTTGCCAATACATATAATCTTCCCAGGCTCGGGTTTGCCAGGCTAGTTCCATTAATCAATCAACGGATTTTTTAATGACTCGCCACTTTCCATTTCACGAATAGCTTCGCTTAAACGTTGGCGGTTTTTTTCTGAACCCAATAAATGTATAGTTTCTGTTAACGAATTGTACTCTTTGAGCGATAATACAACCACATTCTTATTACGGCTTCGGGAAACAACTACGACTTCCTCATCATCACTTACTTTATCAAGGCTACGTTTCAGATTATTACGAAACTCTGTATAATTTACCACATCCATAGGTACAAAAATAAGTACTTATTCGGTAATAAACAACTTAAAGTTTTTAATGGGAATAGAGAACCTTCGGGATATGCTCGACTAATTTACTTGCCGTAATAACTGAAACACCCTTTGTTGCCACCAATTTTTCCCCAGCTTTTCCATGAAGATATACTGCCAAAATCGCCGCATCTTCCGGTTTACATCCCTGTGCCATAAAAGAAGCAATCATCCCGGTTAGTACGTCTCCCATTCCGCCTGTAGCCATTGCCGGTGTTCCGGTTGGATTAAAAGTACATTTGCCATCAGGAGTAAAAATGACGGTGTATCTGTTCTTTAAAATAATTATACATTGATGCTCTATTGCTTTTGCAATGCCTGTTTGTAATCGATCCCACCAGCTGCTATGTGCGTCGAAAAGCCTGTCGAATTCTTTTACGTGTGGTGTAAAAACAGACGATTTAGGCACATAAAATATAAGTCCCGGATTCTGGGAAATTAAATTTATAGCATCCGCATCTATAACTATGGGTTGCTTGAAATTACTTAAAGTAGTAGATAGGATCTGCTTGCTTTCCATGGTAGTCCCTAAACCCGGGCCGATTGCAACAGAATTATATTTATCCCAATCCAGATCTGCCGGAAGCAAATTGTTATATCTCAAAGCGGCCATCACCTCTGGCATCCGAATGTTCAAAGCATTTAAACCTTCAGCCGGAATACAGGCGCTTGCTAGGCCAGCTCCGGTATTTAGGCAAGCTTCAGAGCAAAGAAGTGCGGCTCCCATAGTTTGAATAGCGCCGGCGATAACCAAGGCATGACCATAGGTGCCTTTATGACTAAAAGGCTTTCTTTTTTTTAGGCGTATCGTAACATCGGAATCGGTAAGCAAACGATAAGGTGAATCAATAGCCTCTATAAACTCTTCATCCAATCCTATATCTACAACTTCAAACCGTTTTATACAAAAGGCCGACTCAGGAAGTAAAAAATTAATCTTAGGTCGTTGAAAACTGATAGTGAGATCGGACTTTATTGTAATGTCATGCTGAGATACGGGACCCTCGGATTTGAATCCAGTTGGAATATCAACCGAAACAATCGGCTTTCCTAAACTATTTAGCCACTCTACCAGCGTTAGCCAGTCGCCTTCCAGGGGTTTATTCAGGCCCGATCCTATTAAGGCATCAATAATAATATCTGCATTCTCATTCCTGATCTCAGAGACCTTTTTGAACTCATCAATTAATACTCCGACAGACATTAATCTGGCTAGATTTCCATCGAATTCATTGCTTGACTTTCCAGAAAGACGCGCTATCCGTGCCTGAACTTTATATCCGCTTTTGGCCAATAATCGGGCGATCGCCAGGCCATCTCCTCCATTATTCCCCGTTCCGCAGTACACACAAACGGACTTTTTAATATCAGGATAGCTTTTGATGAATGCTTTAGTAAAAGCAATAGAGGCTTTTTCCATCAAATCAATTGATTGTATTGGCTGATGCTGAATGGTATATTTATCGGCTTGCCGGATTTGATCTGAAGTTAAAAGGTTAAGCATATTCTGATTAACGAATCTTATTTAAGCTTGTTTAACAAGTCCTGCGATTTTTCATACCTGGATGAATCTTCCGGAATTCTTTTGAGCCACTCAATTACTTGTGGATTGTTCTTTTCCTTTAGAAAACTTAAAGCCATATAGAAAGCGGCATCGTATTTTAAAATCGACTGGCCCTTATAAACTTTATTCAAAACCTTGCGGGAGGTCTGAATATCTCCGGTTTCTAACAAGGTGATGCCATAATAAAACTGAGCCATTGAATTCTCCGGATCGGATTTATTTACTTTTTCTAAAAGCGTTTTAGCGGTAGAAAAATCTTTTTTGTTAAATGCCTCGGCAGCTTTCTGCATTTGATCTCCAATGGTATTATCCCCTCTTTCGGCCATAGCAATCATATTTGTATCGGCATATTGGCGATATAGATCTTTATGCCACGGAGCCCATACAAGAAACAAAACAAATACTGCTGCAATTGCCGAGGTCCAGGCCACATACCTGCGCATAGAAATCACCCTGGCTTGTTTCTTGAAATAATTCTTGCTTATTTCGGATAGAGAATCCTGAAATTCACGATCATTCACATCAGTGCCCAGTTTCATCGTTAAGGATGAATGAACGTTCTGATAATAGGCAAGATCTGCTTGTAAGTTGAGATCCGTTTTAAGTGCATTTTCAAATTCAAAACGCTCTTCTGCGTCCATATCACCTTCCGCAAAACGGGCTATATCTTCCATGCTGTACATACTCATAGCTATTTAATTTTGCTTAATTAATTTGATGAGAGCAGCCATACATTCAGACTTCTTCTTCCGAAGATATCCATAGGTAACACCCAATTTCTCGGCTACCAATTCCTGAGCATCGCCTTTAAGGCTTTCGCTGATGATCTCTTTACATCGCTCTCCAAGCTTTTCAAACATCAATGTAAAGCGTTTTGCTTCCTCATCCTGTTTTTCGAGTAATTCAGCTTCAGCAAAAACATCCTCACCAATTACTAATAAAGCGTCGTCGATTTTTGTTACCGGTAAAACTGATTTTTTTTTCAGTTCATTAAGCCATTTACGTTTGCACACCAATAAAAGGAAGGGTTCAAAAGGACAGCTAAGTTTAAATGACTTATATTTTGCCTGCTGGTAGATGTCGATCAAGGCTTCCTGTAATATATCCGCAGCGTCGTTTTCAGAACCGCTATTATTAATTATATAACGCTTGATCTTGCCTGCGAATTTTTCATAAATCTCCTGCACCACCTTACGGTCGTTTTTTAGCAGTGCTTCAATAAAGCGATGATCCTGATGTAGCTTATCCAAAACTTTTACATTCTAAGTTAAGCTCTTTTAAACTTTTTGAAAATTTATTTTCAACAGGGGGGTAACAAATTTCAGGTGGCGCTGATATAGTTTCAAATCAATCAAAACGGCCGACGCTGAAAAGCCTGAAAAGAGTAAGCAATATAACAAGAATAAAAAATGAGAACACATAAACAAGTACTAACAAGATGTCTGATAAACCTGGCAATGGTTTTAGCTATATGCATCCTAATTCAATTATTAATAATAAAGTAAATCACATAAAAACATGGCGGAAGCTGAAAAGCCTAAGAGTAAGCAAAATCATAAAAAATCAAAATCATGAAAAAGATCAACTTAATACCAGCCCTATTTTTAACAACGATTATATTATTTGCCGCTTGCAGAAAAGACAGAAACCTTCCGGTCAACACAGCAAACACAGCAAAAGAGTTCACCGAAAAAATCGGTCCTAAAAAGCAAACCGTTTCTATTAATGCTACCGAGCTGCCACAAACTGTAAGTTTATCAGGAGGTACAAAAATTACCTTCCCGGTAGGCTCTCTTACGAAAAATGGCATTCCGGTAACTGGCGAAGTAACTGTAATTGCATATGAAATGCTGAAAAGAAGCGAAGTAATTATGGGAGGTACCAATACTAATCATATTTCAGGAGCCCCACTTGTATCCGATGGATTTATATTTATTGACGTAAAAGCAAACGGCGAAAGCGTAGATAAAAATCTTGCAGTTCCTGTTAAAGTTCGTATTCCGGCGAATCGTGAGGGCGTAACCCAATTATGGGAAGGCGTTCAGAATGACGCAAAGCAAATGGCATGGCAGGCGCCAAAGCCCGCAAACGGGGCCGGACAAAGAGAGGTACAATCCACCCAGGGTGAGTTCGCATTTGATTTTGGAATGTTGGGCTGGATAAATTGCGATGTATTCTGGAGTTACTCTAACCCTAAAACAACTGTGCGTGTTGAAGTTCTGAATAACCCCGGTACAATGGCTACTTTCCGCAGCTTTTCTGGAGAAACTTTCGTTTTCTTTTGTGCAAAAGGAAGCAATGTAGCCGCACAGCTTTATACTCCTGATGGTGCAAATAAAGTAAAAAGTTATGACAACATGATGCCTGTGGGCGAAGAAGGTCGTTTAATAGCGTTTTCTATTAAAGATGGCAGATATTACTTCGCAAAGAAAGAAATCACCATAACTGCTAATTTAAATGAAAGTCTGACTTTAACTGAAACTACTGAAGCGAATGTTCAAACTGAGATAAGCAGCTTAAATAATTACTAATCCTGCCTAAATAAACGGTTAACCTTACACCGGTGATGGCTCATCACCGGTGTTTTTTGCTTTAAAATAATTGCTATATTTAATTTCGATAACAACCATGAAGTACCTGATTATAGCCTTGTTAACACTTTTATCATCAGCGGTAAATGCGCAAGTTCCGCCTTTGGATACAATTCCGGCTGCAATTAATGTAAACCAGGACAGCAGCGGATTTAAATTCAGCGCAACATTAAGAGAACTCAGGCAAATATCAGGGGCACCTGCTCCCTTCTATACGTACTTCTGGGAATTCGGCGACGGCACCTTTAGCTTTGAGAAAAATCCTTTTCACACCTACCGGGATACAGGAACCTTTGAAGCCCGGGTTTATGCTACCAACAACTACGATGATGGCAAACCGCCTCCCACAAAGCCAAAAAAAATAAACGTTCCTAAAGTTCCGCCTACGCGATATGCAGCTGCTTCTCCCACATTTTTTAAAAATGGCGGAAGTATTGAACTGAAAACTAACCGCATGCCGAAGCCTGCGGAAGAAATGGTTTTGCTTGTTGGCTATCGAAATAAAAGTGAGTGGAATATTCCAAACCTCAGCGGAAAGCTCGCCATTCTTTACAATGAAAAACAATTTAAACAGGATAACTTTTTAATCAAAGAGACCCGCAGTTATCACAAGGAGCAGAGATCGGCACTCCAGACATTATTGGCGTATGTTCCGCTTCAAAAGGTTATTGAAGAAGACTGGAGGCAAAAAGGTGGTCCGGCGATTATTGAAAGCTTTAAATCTGATGAGCACTCGCGTGTGATAAAAGATAAAACCGGATTATTTAGAAACAGTGAAGTCTGGAAGTTTGAAAACTTAAAACAAGGGGAGGAGCGTTTTATGTTCATGTCTTTAAAGACCACTCCCGAGATGCTTCAAGACACGAACGCTGTGGTTACCATTTCTGCCATGTTTATTCCGGACGACCCGCTGTTAGAGCATGAAATTGTTGACTTGAATTTGCAGATCGTTGCCTCGCACGACCCGAATAAGATGATGCTCAAAAACCGCAGAATGAATTATCGTTTCACCGGAAAAAAGCGCGAGCTAACCTATAAAGTACGTTTTCAGAATACTGGTGAAGGACCAGCAAAAAAAGTAGCGATTGGAGTTCGGACCGCAGGAATACTTGATCTCTCAACTCTTAAAATTAAAGGTTCGCAACCTCCATGTATCCTCTGCGATTCCGCCTACAGCAATCAAAGTTGTTTGGATACCACCGTCTCTAAAGACAGCGTGACTTTTATTTTCAAAAATATTTACCTGCCTGGGGTAAAGCAAAAGGGAGTTTCAGATCTCGACTCTACCATGGGATATATTGAATATGTCGTACGCTTTAAAAAGAAGCCGAAAAAAGTTCCTTTCGGGAGCCAGGCGGCTATTGTTTTCGATAAGAACGAACCGATTTACACAAACCGCTCTGTAGGAAGATTTAAACCAGGACTATCTCCAGGAATTATCGCCGTTTATGGCTCGCAGGTGAATAATTCGACCATCGCCACGGGAAATAAAAATTACAGCCTGGGCTTAAGTGTAGCTCCATTTGCGCCACATCGTAAATATCTGCAATGGGAACTTTATGTAAGCACGTTTAACGAATCGCAAACTTCATTGGGCCGCAAAGTGGGCGGCGATACCGTGATCAATCGCATTGGATATAAAATTGATTACCGGGAGCAGTTTAGAAAATCAAAAGTTGTTTCAATCGACGCTGTACCCCTGCAGTTGAGATACAATCTAAATTCTTTCATAGGATTTGGTGCGGGTGCAATGCTCTCGGCAAACCTCAGAACAACCAATGAATTAATACAGGACGCATATCTGCAAGGTGCAAACGGCCAGAGTCTCATTATCAATTCTATCCAAAAAGAAGAGAATCAAAACTTTGACCAATGGAAAACCACCTTATTTGCAGATATTCAGCTAGGCAGAGTTCGGGTAGGGCCGTCATTAGGTATCAGGTACCTTCATTCGCTGAATATTAAGGACAGGCGCCTTTCGACATATCTTGTATGGAAGTTTTAACACCAATTTAAGTTGAAAGCGATATTCCTGCTTCTCATTTTTACAGGGTGTTTCCAGCCGACGCAAGCTCAGGATCATGCAAGGCAAACGCTCGACACAGTCCTCATCGGGTTTAAAAAAGAGGATAATTTAAGGGATTGGCTGTATGCAAGAATAGCTTACAATGCTGAAAAGCCCGGTCAGCGGCTTCCATTTTTAATGTCTACAGAAAGCGAAACCTGGAGGAAACCACAAACTAATCAGGAAATTGAAGGGTGGCTAAATCTGTTAATCAACCAAGGCTATTATCAGCTTTACGCAGGAAATGTATTAAAATCCATAGAAGAATACGAAAAAGCGTACAGTTATTACAAGCAGCACCCGATTGAAAATTACGACCTGGTTGAGTACATATTTAAACCGCTGGGGAATAATTATACAAGACTGGGAGATTATACTAATGCCATATTTATTCAGAAGAAAAGCCTTAGGATTGCGGCAGCAAAACACGACAAGCTAGCCATTGCTTCCATATGTAGTAATTTGGCTATCTCATACAAATCGATGGGCGATCTAAATCAGGCGGAAGCCCTTTGCCGGAACGGATTCAAATACTTAGTACAAAATCATCCGGTATCCGGACTTCTTTACAGCACACTGGCTGATATCGAATATGAAAAAGGCGAGTATGCTAAAGCTTCAAAAAGTGTAGCTTCTGCGTTGAATATTCTTTCTAAAAATAAAAGTGTGAGCTCACCTTATTGGTTGCTTAGCGCATACACCCTTGCGGGGAATATAGAGCAAAAAAAACATAACTTCCTTTCAGCCCATCAATATTATTCCCAAGGTCTCCAGGTAACTGATCTAAATTTTAAAGGAAGTCGAAAAAGAGAAAAAGCAAACCTGCTTATTCAATTGGGGAATATTTTAGTTTTACAGAATAAGGCCGAGCAAGCACTGAACTTATACAATCAGGCATTACAAATCCTGATTCCTGATTTTCAAGGTGTTGATTATGGAAGTTTGCCTTCGGTTAAAAAATTATACAGTGAAAATCGGCTTTACGATGTTTTAGAGGGTCGAGGAAATGCCCTTTTATTGTTGAATAAACAGGGGAATGCACTTGATAATTATCTGCTGGCGATGGCTACCGGAGATAAATCAAGAAATGAATTTGCCGATGCTGCAGATCGGTTATATTATCAAAAACAGTCGAAGAATCTGGCAGAGAAAGCGATCGCAACCGCCTATGATCTTTGGATTAAAACCCATCATAAGAAATATTCGGAAATAATATTGGGTATAGCTGAACAAACAAAAGCCAGAACTCTGCTAGATCAAATTCAACAAAACCAACGATCGCTTTTAAGCGAGAGTGATCCACATCTGAAAGAACGCCAGGCGTTAAAAAGAGCAATGATTTATTATGAGAAAGAATATCTCCAGAATAATGAAAACAAAATTCTTTTAAATAATCTGCACGAAACCCAATATAAACTGGCAATTCTAGATAAGAAGATCAAAAAGAAATACCCTGCATGGAACAAAACAGACGCACTTGAGTCTATTCCTGTAGGAAAACTGCTTAAACAAATACCTGATCAGTTCGGGATTATAAACTTCTTCTGGGGCGAAAAGAATGTTTTCATTATCAAAGCAGAAAAGGGGAAGATCGACACTATCATACAACTGAGAAATGCCGGGCAGTTCAAAACAGAAATCGACCATTTTGTTCAGTTTTACTTTAAGCAAGGCCCTGAAGCGATGATCAATAATCCTGAAGGATTTTATAATTCTTCTTATCAGATTTTTCAGAAACTTCTGTCAAATAGTTTTGAGGGCAAACAGCAGAAAAAAACCTTGATAATTCCAGACGATATTTTAGGATATCTACCCTTTGAATCGCTGATTACCAGTGCGCGGTATTCAGAATCTATTGCCAAATGGCCCTTTTTGATTAAAAGAGCGTCTGTAAGCTATGCCTATTCGCTCCAAAGCTGGCTAAGTTCATCTCTGAGTAAACCGACAGGCAATACATTTAGCGGATTTTTTATCGCAAAAAATGAAGGGGGCATTCCAATTCCTGCTGTTGCAGTTGAGGCAGAAAAACTGGAGGAACAATTAAAAGGCGCCTATTATATTGACAAAAAGGCTGCGATTGCTCGATTTAAGCAAGCATTAAACACAGCCAATGTGCTTCACCTTAGCACGCATTCTTTTATGCTTGGAAGCAGTGCCGAGCCTGCGTTGCAATTGGCCGACGGTAAATTTTTTCTATTTGAATTGTCTGCCCAAACAAGAGTTCCAAATTTGATGGTTTTAAGTGCCTGCCGAACCGCAGATGGTATTATGGCCTCTGGAGAAGGTGTACTTAGTTTATCCAGAGGTTTTACCGCAGCAGGAACGAAAGGTGTGGTGGCTGGTCTGTGGAACATAAACGACGAGGCGAGTTCGCAATTAATAGTATCGTTTTATGAAAACTTACAAAACGGACAAGATGCTGCAATGTCACTTCATCAGGCCAAAATCGATTGGCTTAAGAGAAAACATAACAATCCGGCCCTGCTGTTGCCGTATTATTGGGGCAGTTTAATATATATCGGAAAACCGCAGATAGTATCACTGGAAAATGCTGATAATTATACTATGTTATATGGCGCTTTATTGGGAATTCCACTGGTTGTCCTTGCGGGATATTTATTTCGGAGAAGGAGAGGAAAATTTTAATTTACCCCCTCGAATGTTTATGAGTCATCGGATGAAATAAGAACAGGAGATTAAAATCACGAGTAATTTTTGAGTCATCCGATGACTAAATCACGCAAACACTAACGTCCCATTTCCACTTTCAGAAACTTTCCGGTATGGCTATTTTTTACTTTTGTTAAGTTGTCGGGTGTACCCGAAAATAAGATCTGCCCACCACCGGAGCCACCCTCAGGTCCAAGATCAATTACCCAATCCGATACCTTAACAACATCCAGGTTGTGTTCAATTACCAGGACCGTATTTCCATGATCGACAAGCCGGTTAAGGACTCCCAGCAAAACATTAATATCTTCAAAATGAAGTCCGGTTGTTGGTTCATCCAGAATATAAAACGTTTTTCCTGTATCTTTTTTTGAAAGCTCTGTCGCCAGCTTAACACGTTGTGCTTCTCCGCCTGATAAGGTGGTGGATGACTGCCCCATTTTAATATATCCTAAGCCTACATCAAACAGTGTTTTTATCTTACGATAAATCGAAGGAATAGGCTCAAAAAACGCAACCGCATCCTCAATACTCATATCCAAAACATCACTGATTGATTTTCCGCGGTAGCGGACTTCTAAGGTTTCGCGGTTATACCTCTTTCCCTGACACTCTTCACAAGGTACCTGAACATCCGGAAGGAAATTCATTTCAATCACTTTCATTCCTGCACCCTGGCAGGTTTCGCATCGTCCTCCCTTGACGTTGAACGAAAAACGACCGGGTTTGTATCCTCTTATCCGGGCTTCGGGCAAGCCGACAAACAGGTTCCGAATGTCGGAAAATACGCCTGTGTATGTTGATGGATTAGAGCGCGGAGTGCGCCCGATCGGTGTTTGATCAATTTCAATTACCTTATCAATATGTTCAAGCCCCTCTATTTTCTTAAAAGGCAATGGTGTTTTCTTTGCCCGGAAGAAATGATGATTTAATATGGGATATAAAGTTTCTGCAATTAAGCTCGACTTACCGCTCCCGGAAACGCCTGTAACGCTAATAAATTTGCCCAGAGGAATTTCAAGCGTTACATTTTTTAAGTTGTTGCCGGTAGCATTTTTCAGGATTAACGATTTCCCTGTTCCCTCTCGTCTTTTCGCAGGTACCGCAATTACTTTGGCGCCACTGATATAATCGTTTGTGAGAGTTTGAATTTTTGTAAACTCATCCGGGGTGCCTGCCGATACGACCTCGCCGCCATGTACGCCGGCCGCAGGTCCCATATCAATAACATAATCAGCTTCAAGGATCATATCTTTGTCGTGCTCAACCACCAACACCGAGTTGCCAATATCCCGAAGATTCTTCAATGCTGAAATTAACCGGGCATTATCCCGCTGATGCAAGCCTATACTCGGCTCATCCAAAATGTAAAGCACATTAACTAATTGAGAGCCTATTTGTGTAGCAAGCCTTATCCGCTGAGCTTCACCGCCCGAAAGAGTTTTGGCCGTTCTGTCGAGAGTTAAATAGTTTAAACCAACATCTAGAAGAAACCCTATTCTTGAGCGGATCTCTTTTAGAATTTCTTTGGCTATTACGTTTTGACGTTCTGTCAGCTTATCTTCAACACCATCAAACCAGGTGGACAGGTTTGAGATATCCATGCTTGCTAACTCAAAGATGTTTTTCTGATTCACTTTGATATGAAGCGATTCTTTTTTCAGTCGTGCACCCTCACATTCAGGGCATTTTCTTAAAACGCGGTAGTTTTCCAGATCCTCGCTGGCCTCTTCGCCGCGTTTTTCTGTTTGCTCTTCAAGCATTTTAATAATTCCATCGAATGTTATCTGATAGTTCTGAACGTTCCATTTATTATACTCAACCGGCACGGTTATAATATCATCAGAGCCGTTTAAGATTATATTAACAATGTCCTCCCCAAGCTTTTCGATGGGAGTGGATAATGAAAAGTTGAACTTTTTAGAAAGGGCTTTTAAGATTTGAAACATCCAGGTTTCACGATATTCTCCGAGGGGAGCTAGTCCGCCCTGAACGATGCTTAGTTTAGGGTTCGGGATAATCGCGTTATTGTCAATTTCAAAAATATACCCTAAACCGCTGCATTTCTGACAGGCGCCGTAAGGTGAATTGAACGAAAACGTATTCGGTTGCGGTTCATCGTAAGAGATTCCGGAAACGGGATCCATCAAATACTTGCTAAAGAAAAATTCATTATTCTCTTGATCGGAGATTTTGATAATTCCCTTTGCGGTTTTAAGTGCTGTTTGAATGGAGGTGTATAGACGTTTTTTGTCCTTCTCGGTAACAACCAAGCGATCGATCACCATTTCAATATCATGGATTTTATATCTGTCGACCTGCATTTTAGGTGCCAAATCTAAAATTTCGCCATCCACCCGAACCTTTAAAAACCCTTGCTTTCTGATTTGTTCAAACAATTCACGGTAGTGACCTTTACGTCCCTTAACCACCGGAGCCAGGATGTTTATTGCCTTGCCATCAAATTTCTCGAGAACGTTTTTAAACATCTGATCTTCAGACATGCGCTCCATTTTCTCTCCTGTAACATATGAATATGCCTCGCCAATACGAGCAAAAAGCAAACGCATGAAATCATATATCTCTGTAATGGTACCGACTGTTGAGCGGGGATTTTTTGAGGTAGTTTTTTGTTCGATGGCAATTACAGGGCTTAGGCCCGAAATTTTATCGACATCAGGGCGTTCCATGCCTCCCAGAAATTGGCGGGAATAAGCACTGAAGGTTTCCATGTAGCGGCGCTGTCCTTCGGCATATATTGTATCAAAAGCTAAAGACGATTTTCCGCTCCCGCTTAAACCGGTAATCACAACCAGCTTATTTCGGGGAAAGGAAACATCAATATTTTTAAGATTATGCACCCTGGCTCCGTAAACTTCAACTTCACTTTGCTCGCCAAGGTCGGGGGTAGCTTTATCCATAAATTAAAAAGAATATTAATGGATAAAGATTAGAATTTGTTTGAGAAAATGTATCCCTTTAAAGTAAAAAAGAGATAGAATAAAAGTTTTTGTAGTGCTAAACCTACAGCTTTCCGAAAAGGGAAGAACCCGACTAAAATCCTGAATTCGGGAAAGATGTCAAAACTTCGCTCCTAAAAATTCCTCATTAGAAGCTAAAACTTCGAAACAATTTTATTTTAATTATGAAGGACAGTAACCGCGTTTAGTGCATTTTCGCCAATCTTTGGATCAATGACGTAGGGAGCAGATGTCGATTGTTCCTGATCGGCCAGTAATTTCCTGCTTCGGCGTACAAAACCATGCTTTAACGGATTTTCTATAATCTGCTTCATTGCGATAAGTTTATAGACGTAAGACGCCGTTTCGCCATTCAATTTCATTTTATAATAATTCCGTTGGCCTTGCTTGGCGATTTGACGCAACAGGTTCACTTCACCTATATTGTAAGCAGCAGCAGCCAAAGTCCAACTATTAAAAATTCCGTGTAACTCTTTAAGATATTTACATGCAGCAATAGTTGATTTCCGAATGTTTTGACGCTCATCAATTTCGCTGTTTACACGCAGCCCATAGTTACGGGCAGTACCAGGCATAAACTGCCAATAACCTGATGCTCCTCTGGGAGATGTTCCAGAAGCAAGCCCACTTTCGACTAAAGGCATGTATTTAAAGTCCTCAGGAATACCATAGGCTTTTAAAATCGGCACAATAACGGGGAACCATTCGGCCGCTTTGCGATGAAGCTTGGTGGTCTGGATTCTTTTGTAGCTGTGTGCCGATAAGTATTTATGCATTTTAATAGCAATTCTTTTTCCTTGGGGAAGATGTTCGTTAGAAAATGCTAATGTTGGGATTTTTAACTTTGGAGAGGCTTGTGTTTGTTCTTCTTTTTGTATGTGAAAAGGAAGAATCACCCTTTGCGAAAACGAATTTAAACTGGTGACCGGAGTACTATACATAAATAATTTTGCCGAGAGCATCATTATTAGCAGTCCGGAACATGCTATTAAATTTTTTTTAATCATGTGTTCCTTACTTAATTACTACCTAAAAAGTTTTCAAATGTAGGCATTATATACTTAATTACCAAATAGTTACATTTTTTGCCTAACGCTCAAGCACTTATCTCATCACAAAAAGGCTTTTTTTTACCTGTTTAATAAAACACATTGCCATAACAGACGTTTTATTTCTTAACTTTGCACCCCATTTTAGAAAGGTTAGCAGCGTATCATGCCAGATAAAAAAAACAGGAACAGTCGCGAAGACAAATCCCTCAATAACAATCGTTTCCAGAGCAGTTCAAATAACGAACGCCCGGAAAATTCAAACAGCGATAAAAAGAAAAAGTTTGAGGGAGAATCAAAAAGACCTTACAATAGCCGTCCGGATAAGTCAGAAAGCAGAGAGTCATCAGACAAAAAATATTCCCGCACATCAGACGAGAAGCCTTCCGGGAAGAGATCTTTCTCAGGATCAAAAGAAAAACCTTTTGGAAAAGCGGACAGATCATTTGAGAAAAAACCGTTTAATTCGGACAGAAGTGGATCGGATAAAAAACCTTATGGCGAACGGTCTTTTGATAAACGACCAAGAAGCGGAGAGGGAAAGAGCTTTGATAAACCAAGAGAGGCTCGTTCGTTCGACAAGAAACCTTTAGGCGAACGATCATTTGATAAAAGGCCGAGATCCGGAGAAGAAAAAACTTTCGACAAACCGAGGGAAGCGCGTTCTTTCGAAAGAAAACCTTTTAAAGCCGGTGAAGAAAGAAAATTCAATAAGCCTGAAGGTGGTTCTTTTGAGAAAAAACCATTTAAAAGAGATGGCGATAAGCCATTCAGAGCAGGTTCGGGCGGACTTCCTTACGAAAGAAAACCATTTAAAAGCAAGAATGAAACCCGCAAGTGGACTTCTGAAGAAAAGATTGAACAGCCTGCCACGACTCGTGGAAGAAAGAAAGTAGCACAGGCTGACTCTGATTTAATCCGTTTGAATCGTTATATCGCGAATGCGGGGATCTGCTCAAGAAGGAAAGCGGATGAGCTTATTGAAGCGGGTGTGATCTCAGTAAATGGTGAGGTTGTTTCTGAGCTGGGCTTTAAAGTCAACCCATCAAAAGATTTGGTAAGATACAACGGCGAAACCTTGAAGCGTGAGAAAATGACTTACGTTCTTTTAAACAAACCGAAAGACTATATCACGACTACAGACGATCCCCAGGAACGCAGAACCGTAATGCAATTAGTTGATAAAGCATCAAAGGAGCGTATTTATCCGGTAGGTCGCCTCGACAGAAATACAACCGGATTATTATTAATGACCAACGATGGCGATTTAGCTGAAAAGCTTTCTCATCCGAGGAATAACATCATAAAAATTTACCAGGTTGAATTGAATAAAAGTCTTAGTCAGGGCGATTTTAACAAGATCGAATATGGTTTGGAACTTGAAGATGGATTGATTAAACCAGATGCATTAAGTTATGTAGCCGGAGCCAGCAAAAAGGAAATTGGAATCCAGATACATACCGGTAAAAATCGGATTGTTCGGAGAATATTTGAACACCTGGGTTATGAAGTTGTAAAACTTGACCGGGTTGTTTACGGTAGCTTAACGAAGAAAGATCTTCCTCGTGGGCGCTGGAGGTATTTGGAAGAGAAAGAAATTATTCAATTGAAACATCTTATAAAATAGAAACAGGGCTTCGTGAAAACGGAGCCTTTTGTTTTAATGTCCTTGCTAGAGAGTTATTACATTTCACGCAAAGACGCAGAGTAAGTCAACGCAAAGATCGCAAAGAACTATTTCCGCTCCGCATGAGTTTTGGGGGAATTCTTAACTTGCGGTCTAATCCTCAAAAAATGAAGTCCAGAATACTGATTTGTTTTGTCCTGCTGATATTAGGTATAGCAGAGGCAGAAGCGCAAAAGCTTAATCTTCTTATTGGAGCTTATACTAAACCCGGCAAAAGCGAAGGTATTTATGTTTATGAATTCGATACCGCTACAGGAAAAGTAATTTATAAAAATAAGGCGACAGGATTAAATAATCCATCCTATCTTGCATTAAGTAAAGATCAAAAATTTTTATACGCAGTAAACGAAGCTGGTCCAGGAAAGGGAGCAGTATCTGCATTTTCCTTTAATAAAGCAACAGGTGCATTGAGTTTTCTAAATCAAAAACCGTCAAATGGAGACGGACCTTGTTATGTGTCTATTGATAAAAAAAGCGAGCATCTTTTCGTGGCAAATTATACCGGCGGAACTTTTACCGCGCTTCCGGTTCTAAAAGACGGGCGATTAGGTGATGGGGGGCAAACGATTGTGTTCAAATCCAAGGGCATTGGAAAAGGCCAGCAAGAAAAACCACATGCGCATTCTGCAGTTCTTTCGCCGGATGAAAAACATCTTTTTGTCTGTGATCTGGGAAATGATGAAATCCGATCTTATAAATATTCCGCCCAGGTTGATTCCCCTTTAAGCATCAATCAAATTATAAATTTGCCACAGGGCAGCGGACCCCGGCATTTTGAATTTCATCCGAACGGAAAATTTGCTTATGCCGTTCAGGAGTTAACTTGCGATGTTGTAGCTTACTCGTATAAAAAAGGCAAGCTAACCTTTTTGCAAAGCATCTCGGGTTTACCGAAAGATTATAAAGGCCGATACTGGGCCGCAGATATTCATCTCTCTCCGGATGCTAAGTTTCTATATTCTTCCAATCGGGATGATGCGAACGACATTGCTATATTTTCGGTTCAGAAAGATGGAAAACTACTTGCTGTTGGAAGGCAATCCACTTTAGGCAGAGCGCCAAGAAATTTTGTGATTGATCCTACAGGTAATTACCTGCTTGCCGCAAATCAGAATAGTGATAGTGTTGTGATCTTTAAGAGAGATAAGGCAACGGGTAGTTTGAGTGATACGGGAGAAAGAATTGAGGTTGGATCGCCGGTGTGCTTAAAATTTTCAGAAGCTGAGTAGAACGAATTTGAGGTTCCCCATATCTAGATGGAAGATTAACTTAGATATTGGGAACATTTAATCGATTAAGCAAATGAATTACACCAGCGCTGCATCCAGCACTTCCTTATAAAACCGCTCGTATATAGGAAGAATATTTGCCAGATCAAATTCTTTGGCACGCTTCAGAGCATTCTCTTTAAATTCCGCCAAACGATTGGCATCTTCTAAAATATAGATAGCATTTTTAGCCATGTCATCCACATCGCCAACGTTACTCAAGAAGCCGGTTATGCCATGAAGATTTAATTCGGGTAAGCCCCCTGTATTGGAAGAAATCACCGGAACTTTACACGCCATAGCCTCCAATGCGGCCAGACCGAAGCTTTCGGAGTGAGAGGGCATTATAAACAGATCGGCTACCGAAAGGATTTCTTCGACTGCATCTTGCTTACCAAGAAAACGCACATTTTCGCAAATTTTAAAGTCGCGACAAAGCGTTTCACATTTTACACGGTCTTCTCCGTCGCCCACCATTAATAGTTTAGAAGGTATCACTTCATTAACTTTCTTAAAGATTCTGATGACATCG
Organism: uncultured Pedobacter sp.; assembly: GCA_965650335.1. Taxonomy (GTDB): domain Bacteria; phylum Bacteroidota; class Bacteroidia; order Sphingobacteriales; family Sphingobacteriaceae; genus Paradesertivirga. Next base: position 28,644 of record CBFGOI010000010.1, read on the forward strand.
GTCGCTCGTTTTACCTTCCTGAAGTTGGAAGTATGTACCAGAATATGTTCATTATTCGGAGCGATAGCTTTTTTGAAATGATCTTTAGGTTTGAGACTGAATCTGCTCAGATCGATAAAGTTCGGGATTACCCGGATATCTTTATGAATTTCGAAATGTTCGTAGGTTGACTTGCGCAGATCTTCCGAAACGGAGGTTACTCCATCCGACTGATTGATAGAAAATGTCACTACTGGCTTAAATGTCACATCCCTTCCCACCAGGGTAATATCTGTGCCATGTAAGGTAGTTACAACCGGAATGTGAATGCCGTAAGTAGCCAGGATCTGTTTGGCCATGTACGCCGCGGAGGCATGCGGAATGGCATAGTGAACGTGTAATATATCTAATTTCTCAAAGCGCACCACGTCGACCAGCTTACTGGCTAAAACCAGTTCGTATGGTGGATAATCAAAAAGTGGATATTGAGATACAGAAACCTCGTGATAATATAAATTTTCTGAAAAGAAATCAAGCCTTGCAGGCTGGCTATAGGTAATAAAATGAACCTGATGTCCATTATTTGCCAAAGCTTTTCCAAGCTCTGTGGCTACTACTCCGCTGCCACCAAAGGTAGGATAGCATACAATTCCAATCTTCATAGCACAAATTAAACATAAAAATATAAGCAGATTGTTTAATCTCCGTCAATTCTTGTGTAATAATGTTATTAGCAGTGTCTTCGAGCCGGGTAGCTTAATTGCCTGATTATTCTTTTTGGTACGAAGGCACAAAGCAGAATTGGTTGCGTTTGCTTTGCGGCCAATCGCCCGAAATTTGCACATCTGCACATTCTCTTAATTTACACATCTCCTTGCATCTGCGTATTTAATTCCCTTTTTTAATCGCCTCGTAGATCACATCCTGTATCCGTGGTCTTATTCGCATGCTGGAGAGTTTATTTGTTACCGTTGGATATACCCTGTTTGACAGGAAAATATAGATAAGATCATACTCAGGATCAACCCAAACAGCTGTTCCGGTGTAGCCCGTATGACCGTAACTTTTATTGGACGCCAAGTCGGAAGGATACCTGTTTGTTCTATCCGGATCCCAGCGGTCGAAGCCCAAACCCCGGCGACTTACGTTCGAGTTCTTTGCAGTAAATAGGTCTATGGTTTCAGGTTTGAAGTAACGTTTACCGCCATAGGTTCCACCGTTCAAAAGCATCTGACAAAGAATTGCCAGATCGTTTGCGCTCGAAAATAAGCCAGCATGTCCGGAAACGCCACCTGCCATAGATGCGCCCTGATCGTGAACGTAGCCATGAACCAGTGTTTTTCTAAATTTATCATCCTGCTCGGTCGGCACGATGCGCTTTTTATCAAAATGATTGCGGGGATTAAATCCGGCGGTATACATCCCGAGAGGGGCATAAAACTGACTGGCAACATACTTATCCAGTCTTTCAGTTGTCAATCGTTCAATAATATCCTTCAGTAAATACATGCTCAGATCACTGTACACATACTTTCCCCGCGATTGAAGTGGCGAGTTTAACATCTGCGGCCACATCACCTCGTTGAAGTAATTGGCTCTCAAATAATAATTATCAGCAACCTTTAAAGGATACAGAGACGAAGAATCTCTGCTATAATCAATCGGCTTCAAGGCTTCAAAAAAAGGAATATATGGCACTAAACCAGCCTGATGCAGTAAAAGCTCTTTTACCGTAATAGAACTTTTATCGGTCTTTCTAACCAGTGGAATATACGTGTCAATGGTTGTTTCTAGCTTAAGCCGATTCTGTTCATATAAGCGCATTGCTGCCATAGTAGTGGCGGCGATTTTAGTAACAGAAGCAAGGTCGAAAATATCATCCGTTTTCGTCGGGATCCCATCATAAGTATGATGACCATAAGCTTTGTTAAAGATGACCTTTCCATTTTTAACGATCATTACAACCGCTGCAGGTGAAGCTTTTTGAGCGATCGCTTCTTCGACTATTTTATCAATCGGGGCTTCAAGGTTCTCGGTTTTTATACCGACTTCTTCTGGTACTGTATATTTTAAACGGGAGACTGACGTATTGTATGCTGAGCCTTTTAGGTTGGATGATAGATTTTCGGAATGCGTGGTAATAGCAACACCGCCAAATACAGCCTGGGCGGCATAAATGGCCGCTTCGGGAGTGTTTTGCGACATCCAGATAACGGGACAAGTTATCGTGTTTGCAAATGACGTGTTTTTTGGATCGCCGTAGGCCACAATAACCAGCTGTTTAACTGTCTGGAGTTCGTTAATGAAACTTTGTACAGGAGTATTGGCTAAAGTAGCATCGGTTACTTCAAGAATTACTGTGTTGAAAAACTTTAAGTCGGCATTCAGGGTATCAAGCTCCAGTGGTTGCTTTGCAGATATGGCAAAGGGCGTTACCTGTGAATATTTTTTGAGAATAGTAGAAAACTCCTTCGAATAGGATGTACCAAGCGATACACAGGCGATCTTTTGATTCTCTAAATCCCGTAAAGGGATAAGATTTTGCTCATTATTAAACAATACGGTCGAGGACTCAAGAGATCGCGACTTCGCCAGCCATTTTGTTGTAACGGGTGCATCAATATCAGCAGACATAGAAACGATTACTATAATGAGTAATGTAATTGCCTCGATAAATAACAGGTAATGTTTTTTCATTGAAAGTCAAATAGAATATTAATCGCTATCTATTTAACGAATTTACAACTCATGAATTACAATTTTGTGTGCTGATAAAGCATTTTATAAACAAAAAAAGCCATCCCATAAATTATGAGATGGCCTTCCCCAAGATTTTTAAATTTTACAGTTTGCCTATTCCGGCCTTACTTGTCACTTCCGTTTTAACCGAGCTGACTGGGTCGAGGGTATAAGAGTACGGAGGAGTAAAGCTGCATGTTGAAGATGTTGGAGGCTGAGTCCCTGATATACCTGTATAAAAGTTCCCCGAAATCTGCCATTTACCTGTTGTAGTACTGTTTGCTGAAATAATAGGGCTTGTAACTGATTCGAAATAATTATTCTCTATTTTAAGGCAAGCGCCCATTCGGGAATTTATAGCAGAGCCTTCTACAGCAGTATAATAGTTATTGAAAATATGCCCGAATCCAAAACGATATGATGGTAAGCGCTCTTTGACATGACGATAATAATTATGGTGGAAGGTGATTCTTCTATCATAGTTATCACTGTCTGATGAACCAACTAAATGTGTTTTGTGGTGGTCATGGAAGTAACACCATGAGATCGTAACGTTTTGGCTTGAATTTTTTATATCCACCAGTCCGTCGTATAAATCCTGATTAGTTTGTACTGAAGGATCTATCTCATACATTTCGCAATGATCAATCCAAACCTTTGAGCTGCTGCCCTGAATAGAGATGCAATCTCCTCCATTAACGATAATCTGAGGTCGTCCCTCATCCCCATCCGGATCGTATACTGCCGGGTCGGATGTATCTGTAATGGAAGTGAGTGTAATTTTGATGTTCTGAATAATTATATTGCTTTTGCTCGATATATTCAGTCCGATACCATCCAAAAAACCAGCTGTTCCAACTCCCAGAAGGGTTTTATTATTATTCACATTAATCTTTCCTCCCTTTGTTCCATTGTAGATCCTCCTGTCTACCCGAACAATATAAGTTGTGGAACTTTCTAAATAAGCTTTAAGCTCGGCAAAGGTTGTGGCAGTAACAGTGGCACCACCCGCACCTCCGGTGGTTCCGGTTGCATATCCCACTAAGCCGAACGATGAGCCCGATGAGGAACCAGATAAAGCAAATTGTTGGTTGGTTGCTCCGCTATAAGTCCATTGCAACACATTGGCGCCGTCGGCAGTTGAGCGCGCTGCCACATCAAGTGATTTTCCGCTATTTCTGTTAATGATTTTATAATAACCGGTTCCGAGATCTGTGATTGCCCATTGCTGGTTATTGCCACCATTATAGGCCCATTGAATCACATCACCGCCGTCGGCAGTAGAGCCAGCAGATACATCCAGGGCCAGGCCGCTGTTAACGTTGATAATCTTATAATATCCATTGCCAAGATCGGATATGTTCCATTTTTGGTTAGATCCGCCACTATTAGTCCACTGAACTACATCACCTCCATTGGCAGTGCTATAGCCTTTAACTTCAACGGCTTTACCGCTATGGCGTGCAATAATAGAAAAAGTACCACTGATGGCACTCACTGTTGTTTTGTTTTTTGAACTGGATCGCAAAAAGAGATCTTCTGTCTCTGTAAGAGATTCGTTTTTAGTACAATTTGTGAGCAATAGAAATAAAGCAAACACAGAAGTTGTACCTAGAAAAAGGTTTTTCATGATTTGTTTAACATTAAGGTTAATAATTTGGTGAGTGTAACTTAAGACTTGGGGTTTCAAAAATTACAATTAGCTAACATAAGGAGAATGTAACAATTTTGTTTCGCGAAAACTGTGCAATCGTTCCCGGAAAACTGGCTCTTCTTTGTGATTGCTGAGCTGCAGTCTGGCTCTGGTGGGAGGACAACAAGGCGTATTCTATGCAACAGTCAATTTTTTAGGCCCTTACCAAATATGTTATTTACTCCCCTAAGTCCGTTGTTGGTGTTCCATCAATAATAATGTTTTTACTTTATTGATATTACCACCTAAGGACGGATGCCAGATAACTAGCATTTATTTTGGCAGTTTTCATTCTTTCTGGTGGTGAGGAAACCGGCAGAGAGATAAATCAAAATATCCGGCACATTCTCTCAAAAATTAAATTATCAACACTGATTTTTGAACAGGAACCGGCGGCTTATTTTAATTAAATTTGCCTGATAATTATGTCTGATATTATTCAACTTTTACCTGATTCGGTTGCCAATCAGATCGCCGCGGGCGAAGTAGTTCAGCGGCCGGCGTCAGCAGTAAAAGAACTCATAGAAAATGCGATTGATTCCGGGGCCGGAAAAATTCAGTTAATCATAAAAGATGCCGGAAAATCGCTTATCCAGGTAATTGATGATGGCTGCGGCATGAGTGTTACCGATGCCCGCATGTGTTTCGAACGACATGCCACCTCGAAAATCCGTCGGGCGGAAGATCTGTTTTCTATCCGGACCATGGGTTTCAGAGGCGAGGCAATGGCATCTATTGCTGCAATTGCACAGGTAGAACTTAAAACCCGCAAGCACGAAGAAGAATTAGGAACTTCCATCTGCATTGAAGGCTCGGAAGTTATTAAACAAGAGCCTGTTTCATGCAGTGCCGGAACCAGCATCTGCGTTAAGAATTTATTTTACAACATACCCGCAAGGAGGAACTTTTTAAAAGGGAATCCTGTTGAGCTACGCCACATAATCGACGAATTTCAACGGGTATCTTTCGCCCATCCTGAAATATTTTTCACATTCCATCACGATGGAAACGAAATTTTTCATCTGCCACAGGCTTCACTTAAGCAGCGCATTGTGCATATTTTCGGAAGCACTTATAATCAAAAGCTGGTTCCCGTTGAAGAAAACACGACCATTATAGATCTTAGAGGTTTTATCGGCAAACCCGAGTTTGCTAAAAAGACCCGTGGCGAACAATATTTTTTCGTTAACAAACGCTTTGTAAAGGATCCCTACCTCAACCATGCGGTTGCAAAGGCTTATGAAGAGTTGCTGCCAGACGACAGTTATCCTTTGTATGTTTTGTTTATTGAGATCGATCCGTCAAAAATTGACATAAATGTTCATCCCACAAAAACTGAAATTAAGTACCAGGATGAAAAATCGATTTATGCGATTATCCGCTCGGCGGTAAAGAGATCCTTAGGGCAGTACAACATTACACCCACGCTCGATTTTAACCAGGAAACGGGTTTCAATAACATGATCACCGAAAAGGCTCATGAAGATATTGTTCCGCCAGCAATTAGCTTCAATCCTGATTTTAATCCCTTCAGGGCAGAGAAAAAACAGGAACGTGAAATCCCATACCTGAGATCGATGGGAGGAGAACGACAAGAAACAAGTAAAAACTGGGGATCTTTGTATGATATTGTTAAAACGCCGGTATCAGAACAACAGCAGTTTGAGCTTGAGGCAGAAGAAACAGATAGATCGATTCCTAAACATGGAGAAAAACAGCTTTTTCAGCTCCATAACCGCTATATTGTTTCTCAGATAAAATCTGGGTTTATGCTGGTAGATCAGCAGGCAGCACATGAGCGTATTCTTTACGAACGCTTCGTGCAGCAACTCGAAACTCATCAGGGCGCAAGTCAGCAAAGCCTGTTTCCTCAAACAGTTACTCTCGGAGCCGTTGATTTTGAATTGGTAAAAGAATTATTACCTGATATCCAGGCATTAGGTTTCCAGGTACGAGAATTTGGAAAAAATACGTTTATAGTAGAAGGCATTCCGGCGGATATTGGATCAACTATCAGCGAAGTAGAAATGCTCGAACACTTGTTAGAAGGTTTTAAAAACAATTTTTCGTTGTTGAAATTAGATAAGCGGGATAACCTTGCGAGAACTCTCGCGAAGAATGCGGCAATAAAGGCGGGGATACATTTATCACAGGCAGAAATGAATAATCTGATCGATCAATTATTTGCTTGCGAGTCGCCAAATATTTCACTTCAGGGAAAACCAGTTATTATTACATTTACACTTGAAGAATTAATTCAACGGTTCGAAAAATAATTCGCCTACACGCTTAAAAAAAGAATGAATAGCTATAGATCATCACCTTTTTCTAATATACCGCCGGTCGTAAAAAACCTCCTGATTATCAATGTAATATTTTTTATTGCTACGCATATAATTGGCAATGATCGCGACTTTCCGTTATTGGTGCAATATTTAGCAGTCTACTATTTCGATTCTCCGGCATTTAAAATATGGCAGGTTATCACCTATATGTTTATGCATAGCCCGAATTCATTGATGCATATACTTTTTAACATGTTTGCACTTTTCAGTTTTGGGCCAGTACTCGAATACACATTTGGTTCAAAGCGTTTCCTGAATTTTTATTTAATAACAGGATTAGGCGCTCTTGCCTTGCAGATGGTGGTGCAGGCTATTGAGGTGTACGGAATAACGGGATCCATTGTTAACCCGAATGCCGTAACTATTGATTTTGCAACAAACAGTGCGGTATTAAATATTCAGGGTTTAAGCGAGGAAGCCGGAGCAAAACTAAGAGATATCTACGCAATGCCAATGCTTGGTGCTTCGGGTGCAATATTCGGCGTGTTGATAGCCTTTGGTATGCTGTTTCCGAATGCCGAATTAATTTTACTTTTTATCCCTGTTCCAATTAAAGCAAAATACTTAATTCCGGGTTATATAGTATTAGAACTGTTCCTTGGTGTTAAACAATTTTCAGGCGATTCTGTTGCTCATTTTGCACACCTTGGAGGTGCTCTGTTTGGGTTCCTGTTAATTAAATATTGGGGTATACGAAGGCCGGGAGGTTTCATATGAGGCAGTCTATTTTTAAAGAGCTTTGGAACAAAATGTTCTATTCGGGCAGCCGGTTATATTTATTTATCGGCATAAACACTATTGTGTTTTTAGTATTGGGGCTTCTTCGATTGGAATGGTTGTTCAACAAAAGTGTTTTCATTTCAGAATGGCTGAAAGTACAGCTTTCTGTTCCCGGGTATTATGGAGATGTGCTTTTTAAGCCATGGACGGTAATAACTTATATGTTTACCCATGAAGAGCTGTTCCACTTTATATTCAATATGTTGGTGCTGTATTGGTTCGGAAGGATATTCGAAGATTTTTTAAACAAGAAACAGTTTACATTCACTTATCTGGCCGGCGGCTTGTTCGGCGCATTACTGTATCTTGTGTTTTACGCCATTTTCCCCGCCTTTGAAGAAGTCAGGTATAATTCGGTTCTGCTTGGTGCATCAGGAAGTGTTATGGCTATAGTTGTTGCCACCGCAACCCTTTTGCCTGATTATTCTCTCAGACTGCTTATTTTTGGAGATGTAAGATTAAAATACTTGGCCCTGGTATATGTCGTTATTGATATTATAGGCCTGTCGGGTTTAAATCCTGGCGGAAGCATCGCCCATCTTGGCGGGGCACTTCTGGGTTTCGTTTTTATCAAACAATTACAGGCTGGTAACGACTGGAGTAAGATTTTCCAGTCGAGAAGAAGATTGAAAGTAGTCAAAAAAGCCAGCGGCAGTACGACTACCATAACTAATAGCAGAGTTCCTGAACAAGAATTAATTGATCAGATATTAGATAAAATTTCGCGGTCTGGTTATGAAAGTTTAACAAAGCAAGAAAAGGAACAGTTGTTCAAAGCAAGCAATAAAGAATGAGGTCAAGAAGGACAGTCAAAAAACCGGGTTGGTTGCAAAAGACCCTTTTTGTATTAAATATTCTTGCCGCCCTAATGCTTCTTTTAAGTTACCTGGCATCGTTTGTATCGCCCGGGGTTTTTTGGCCGATTGCCTTTATTGGTCTCGCTTATCCGCCACTTCTTTTAATCAATATCCTCTTTGCTGTTCTTTGGTTATTTAAAAAGCCTCTTTTTGCACTGCTGTCTTTTCTTGCAATTATTATAGGATGGAAGTTCCTCGTTAGTACGATTGGTTTCAGGGAATCCAACGCCATTCAGGTGCCAAAATCCTCGAAAGATATTACACGTATAATGACCTGGAACGTTCACTATTTCAAAAAGTTCGACGGCAAAAATGAAACGGCTGTAAGAGATCAGATGATCGATATTATCCGCAAAGAGCAACCTGATATTTTATGCATTCAAGAGTTTTTTGCGAGAAGAAGGGGTGAATTCAATTTTAAGAAAGCCATAACCGAGATTTTAAACTCTCAACATTATTATATCGAAGAATCGGCGGGTAATGATTATGAGATGAATGGTTATGCAATTTTTTCAAAATTGCGCATACACAATAAAGGGAAAATTGACTTTCCGAACATGTCTAATGGTAACGACGTTCTATTTGCCGATTTTAAAATACACGGCAAAAAAATCCGGGTTTATAATGCCCATTTACAGTCTATCAATTTTCAACCAGAAGATTATGAATATCTAAAAGATGTAAAAGAAATAAATACAGATGTAAACTCAACTAAACGTTTAAGCCGGAGAATGAAAAATGCGTTCATAAAGCGGAGCGAACAGGTTCAAATACTGAAAGAACATGCTGAACGATCGAATATACCTTATATCATTGCAGGTGATTTCAATGACACGCCAGTCTCCTACGCCGTTAACATCCTCGTAAAAGGAATGAAAAATAGCTTTCGCGAAAAAGGAAGTGGCTTTGGAATTACCTATAACGGCGATTTTCCCAACTTTCAAATCGACTATATTCTTACCAGTCCTGAATTTGAAGTCAAGAATTACATTATTATTGACAAAAAGCTCTCTGATCATTACCCGGTTAGAAGCGATCTTGAATTAAAATACCCTGATTGATTTTAACAATCTCAACTCAATTATTTAAGTTTGAACGTATACTCTACTCCATTAATACCTTATCATGAATAAAAATTTGCTTGTTTATAATACATTAACAAGAAAAAAAGAGGTTTTCGAAGCTATAAATGCTCCTTTTGTAGGGATGTACGTTTGCGGCCCCACAGTTTATAGCGATGTTCATCTTGGAAACTGCCGCACATTTGTGTCCTTTGATTTAATATACCGATACCTTTTGCACCTTGGCTTTAAAGTAAGATATGTTAGAAATATTACTGATGCTGGCCACCTCGAAGGCGACAGAGACGAAGGAGATGATAAATTTTCGAAAAAGGCCCGCTTAGAACAGGTAGAGCCTATGGAAATTGTACAACGTTATACCATCGGCTTTCGCGATGTAATGCAGCTGTTTAACACCCTGCCGCCGAATATCGAACCTACCGCAACCGGCCATATTACTGAGCAGATCCAAATGGTTCAAGAAATTATTCAAAATGGTTTCGCATATGAAGTAAATGGAAGTGTATACTTTGATGTCGATAAGTATAGTCAGCAAAATAATTATACCATTTTAACAAACCGTAACATGGATGACCTATTGACCAATACCCGGGAACTGGGTGGTCAGGATGAGAAGCGCGGCCGTTTGGATTTTGCTTTATGGATAAAAGCAAAACCCGAACATATTATGCGCTGGCCTTCACCATGGGGATGGGGATTTCCGGGCTGGCATATTGAGTGCTCGGCAATGAGCAGCAAATATCTGGGAGAAACTTTCGACATACATGGGGGAGGAATGGACCTTGCGGCTACGCACCATACCAATGAGATAGCTCAATCGCAGGCCTGCCATCATAAAACTCCGGCGACATATTGGTTGCACACCAATATGTTGACTGTAAATGGCGCCCGTATGTCTAAATCAGCTGGAAATGGATTTTTACCGCATGAATTGTTTACGGGAAACCATCCTCTGCTCACACGTGGATTTTCTCCAATGGCAGTGCGTTTCTTTATGCTGCAGGCACATTATCGTAGCACGCTGGACTTTTCCAATGACGCATTAGACGCTTCGGACAAAGGCTTTAAACGCCTTATGAATGCCTGCGCGCTGCTGGATCGATTAAAAACCTCCGATCACTCGGAAGTTGATATTGCCGGGATACAGAAGCGCTGTTATGAAGCAATGAACGATGATTTTAACAGTCCCGCAGTTATTGCCGAGTTATTTGAAGCAGTAAGGATAATAAACAGTGTTCACGACGGTAATACCGCGATTTCGAAGGAAGATTTGGAGCTACTGAAGTCCTTAATAAACGATTTTATATTTAATATTCTTGGTCTGAAAGAAGAAACCTCACATACCAACGACATGGGTCAACTCATGGATTTTATTATTAAACTTCGTCAGGAAGCAAAAGGTAATAAAGATTATGCCACTTCCGATAAAATACGGATTGGCTTGCAGGAAATCGGGATCCAGATTAAAGACGGCAAAGAGGGCAGCACCTGGAACAAAGTGTAAATCACCGATATACTACAAAAAAAATAAAAAACTCACGCTCTAATAATGAGATATATAAAATGCGCATAGCCATTCTACGAATTTTCTTCCTTCTTCTTTTGACAAGCGGTTTTGCTGAAGCTCAAACCACCGATAAGGTTAGTCAGCTTGTTTCCGCGGAAAATTACTTTGCTGCTATGGTAAAAGAGAAGGGAATAAGAAAAGGCTTTTTATCAGTTTCTGATGAAAATACCATAATCTTCAGGCCCGGGCCTGTGAATGCTGTAAAATATTTCAAAGGCAAATCCGATAGCTTAGGGAGTTTAAACTGGAGCCCGGTTTTTGCCCGAATAGCCAAAAGTGGCGACTGGGGCTTTACCGGCGGGCCATATACCTTTCAGGAGACTGATTCAAGTAAAATTCAATATGGCGACTACCTTTCGGTTTGGAAACAGAACGCCAAAGGGGTGTGGAAACTTGCAATTGATGCTGGAGTTCCCCATCAGAAGCCCAAAAAAAGCCCGGCTCTGGTATTTCAAAATCCTAAAAACGAGATCTTTTTAAAACAACGTTCGGGAAAACGATTGCAACAACGGGAAGATGTTGTTTTCAGTTCGGATAAATTGATGGGCACTATTCTTAAAGCGGATGATCCGATTGCTTTTAAGGAGTTTATTGCCGAAGAAAGCCGTCTTCTTTTTCCGGGTTTCGAACCCATTACAGGTAAGAAAGCAATTATGGATTTTTGGAAGAAGCAAGGGTATAATTTAAGCAGTACGCCCATCAAGGCCGACAGGTCGTTTAGTGGCGAATTAGCTTTTACCTATGGCCGTGCAGTTATCACAAAAAAGGATAAAACAAAGAATTATAACTACGTCAGGATTTGGGAAGTGCAGCAAGGTTATGTTTGGAATATCATATGCGAAGCATATATTGAAGTTCCTGAGATTGTTGATCCCGAGTAACGTTTTTAGGCTTTTTAACGAGCTAAGGTATTTATAGCAGACGTTTGATAATATCTTCGGTAGAAACGCCTTCGGCTTCCGCTTTATAATTTCTAACAATCCGATGTCTTAATATTGGCTCCGCCACTGCTTGTACATCTTCGATATCAGGGGAGTATTTTCCAGAGATAGCAGCATGGCATTTAGCGCCAAGAACAAGGTATTGAGAGGCTCTTGGACCAGCACCCCAGCTCAAAAACTTGTTCACTTCTTCAGTTGCAGTTTCGGTATTCGGGCGGGTTTTAGCTGCTAAAGAAACGGCGTACTCCAACACATTATCCGTTACAGGGATATTCCTGACTAATTGCTGAAAGTAAATGATCTCTTCGGCATTTAAAATCTTTTCAAGTTTCACATTGCGGTTTGCTGTAGTATTTCTTACAACCTGAAGTTCCTCCTTAAATGACGGATAAGACAGAAATACATTAAACATGAAGCGGTCTAGCTGAGCTTCAGGCAGAGGATAGGTTCCTTCCTGCTCGATTGGGTTTTGAGTGGCTAAAACAAAAAATGGCTTTGGCAAAGGGTAGGCTTGCCCACCTACAGTAACAATTTTCTCCTGCATCGCTTCAAGCAACGCTGCCTGAGTTTTAGGAGGAGTTCTGTTTATTTCATCAGCAAGTATAATATTTGAAAAGATGGGGCCTTTAATGAACTTAAATGTTCTGCCTTCTCCTAGGATCTCTGAGCCGACAATATCTGAAGGCATTAAATCCGGAGTGAACTGAACGCGATTATAAGAAAGATCAAGAACCTGGGAAACTGTTTGCACTAAAAGGGTTTTAGCCAAACCGGGTACACCAACCAGCAAACAATGCCCGTTGCTGAAAATAGAAATCAGGACAGATTTTACAACCTCATCCTGTCCAACGATAACATTAGCAATTTCTTCACGAATCTTTTTGTAAGATGCGCAGAGCGCATCTACTGCTTCTATATCCGAATTGAATGTCATCCTTACCAGTTATTTAGATACCCAAGGTTTCATATTAGAACAAGTTTGATACTCAGGATCTATTTTTACATAAGTAGTACCGCGCTTCTTTTCAAACCACTCACTAACGGTACGGTTCACTTTATCCGTATAAGCGAGTTCCTTGATTTTTGGAAAATCTAAATCTAAACTTGCCTGGTGAGGCTCGGTTTTAGATTTAAGATACAAAAAGCGGTATCCTTGTTTTCCATCGCGGGCAGTAAACAGGTCTGGCTTAGAATAGGAGCCAACTTTCATTGTATCGATGGTTAGAAAAACTGATGGTTCTAACAAGTTTGTCGGGATATAGGTAGTTCTGCTTTGAACATTTTCCGAATTCAGCATCATTCCACCGTTGTACTTGGTTTCGTTATTATCCGAATAAAGTGATGCTGCGGTAGAAAATGGAAGTTTTTTATTGACCACATTCTGGTAGATAGTATCGATAGTTGCCTTAGTACGCTCTAAACTGGAAGTTGTAGGACTGGTTTTTATAAGTATGTGACGTGCATGAACCTGCTCGCCTCGTCTCTCTATTACCTGCAGGATATGGAAACCATGCTCCGTTTCAAAAACGTTAGAGACTTCGCCAGGTTTTAATTTGAAGGCCGTGGCGGTAAATTCTTTTACCATAACGGTACGATCGAAAAAACCTAAATCTCCTCCCTCGGTTGCAGAACCGGGATCCTCAGAATATAAACGAGCCAGGGTTGCAAAATCTTCTCCGCCTTTTATGCGAAGACGCAATGATTCTGCTTTGTCGTGAAAAGGTTCTTTTTCCTTCTTCGTAAGTTTTGGATACATAACCACTTCACCTACCTCAACTTCAGCATTATAATACTCCAGACTATCTTTGGGAATAGATTCAAAAAAGCGTTTCACCTCGAGTGGAGTTACACTAACATTCTCGGTAATTTTTCCCTGCATTTTATTCGCGACAAGCTGCTCTCTGATATCCGGTCGAATTTGATCTTTATATTGAATTACCGAACGATTTAAGAATTGCTCCAATCTTTCCTGACCACCTGCCCGTTGAATCAGCGCACGCATTCTGCGGTCGGCTTCATTCGTAATTTCATCCTCGGTTACCGTTACAGAGTCAATTACTGCTTGTTGGGTTAACAACTTTTGAGTAAGCATTTGCTGAACTATGTAGCATTTTATTTCCTTGTTATCTGCTCCGCCACGTGCAACATAATCTGCATACTCTCTGTCAATATCCGATTGAAGGATAATGTTTTCACCAACAATTGCCACGATTTTATTGATGGTAATATTTTGTGCGAAAAGAGTACTAAAAGAGGTAAGTAATAAAAATATTAGGCTTAAAAAATTCTTCATTCTATTTATAAAAGTTAAGGCTTATGGGCCTATAAAAACAATTCCAATGCTGCTTATTTATTTTGCGAAGGACTGTCGCAAAAATATCAGATATAATCTATTAATCAACAATTAATCAAATTAGTATTGTGTAAAGGTAATCGAAATTAAAGCCGTATTAACAACGTTTATATGTTTTAACTATTTTTAACAGAATAGATCTATTTTTGCAACAGATGAACGCTCTGAAAACAACTGATCCTTTTGCCCTGAATTTTTTAATGACGGATGATTTGTACAACCTAAAATCTGAGGCATTTTTAGAAGGCTCAGTATCAGAAGAAGTATCACAAGATGTTTTAAAGACAGGTGAAGTTAGCCTTAGTGCACCCGTGCCAATGATTAAGGAGCTTGAAAATGTGGCCGTTGAACCGCAAAAAGTAGCTATAAGTAAACCTGAACCTCCTTCGTTTTATGAGTACCTGGGAGAAAACAATAAATATATTCTTATTCTTTTCAACGATCCTGCGCAAAAAACAATCGATCCAAAAGAACTGGAGACACTTGCAAACATTCTTAAAGGCAAAAAACAAGAGATTAAAGATGTTGCTCTGGTAAATCTAAACAACTATCCTGCAGCCACATTTTCTTCTTTAAAAAGTTTTTTTGCCTGCAACTCACTTGTTCTTTTTGGAATTAATCCGGCGCAGCTTTCCATTGATGGCGTTCAGTCTAATCAAATTACTTCATATCAGGGGGTAAAAATTTTGGCCACGTTCAGTATCGCCGAAATGTTAAGTAACCTGGATAAAAAACGGGCATTTTGGGATGAAATGAAAAAACTCTAAGTCTCAATATCAACCCATTATTACATTTAGCTATTTCCTTTATTACTTATGAGAACGCTCGTATTTGCTACAAATAACCAACATAAACTTGACGAAGTGCAAGAGATGGTGGGCAGTAATTTTAAATTGAAAAGCTTAAAAGATATTGGCTGTGTTGCAGACATTCCAGAAACAGGAATAACATTTGAAGAAAATGCCTCGCAAAAAAGCAGATATATACATGATCATTTTCAAGTAGATTGTTTTTCTGATGATTCAGGACTGGAAGTTGATGCACTACATGGCGAACCCGGCGTATATTCTGCGCATTATTCAGGTTCTCGAGATACAGAGGCCAATATGCAATTGGTATTAGACAAACTTGGAGACAATAAAAACCGCACGGCTCGTTTTCGTTGTGTTATATCTTTAATTCTTGATGATCAGGAATATTTTTTTGAAGGAAGTGTGGAAGGAAGTATTGCAACAGAACGCTCGGGAAAAGCGGGTTTTGGTTACGATCCTATATTCAAACCTGAGGGCTATGACAGAACGTTTTCTGAAATGACCGGAGAGGAGAAAAACAAAATTAGCCACCGCGGGAAGGCGATGGCTAAACTCGTAGCATTTTTATCTAAATTGGACTAACGCTCTTTAGTCGGAGTGGCTTTCTTTACCGGGACGGCTGGCTTTTTAGCAGGAATTGCCGCCGATTTCTTCCCTTTTGTCGAAGTGCCAATAATCTCATCTTTTGAAGCAGGCCGCTCTTTGGGCTTCCAAATAAAGCCTTCGAGCATTTCTTTTTCTTTAGGTGCTTTCTCGATGGGAAAATAGTCTCCCTCGGCTTTTCGTATGAGCATTACATCCGTTAATTTATTGTTTGCGAAATCGAGCCGCATTCTGCTGCTTAACGTCCGGTTTAACCCGGAATAGACGCTATCTTCCAG
The DNA here is from genome assembly GCA_965650335.1 of uncultured Pedobacter sp. Taxonomy (GTDB): domain Bacteria; phylum Bacteroidota; class Bacteroidia; order Sphingobacteriales; family Sphingobacteriaceae; genus Paradesertivirga. Next base: position 44,673 of record CBFGOI010000010.1, read on the forward strand.
GGTATAATAAATACTCTCGGCATTGCCATCGACCAACATTCTGTACAGCTTACTATCTTTAAAGAGCCCCGTCATTGTTTTGCCTTTAACCTGGTTAAACTTCAGAGAATCTCTTTCGGTACTTACAATGAATCCATCTTTTTTGAGCTGCATATTGTCCAGCTTTCTGTTTTTTAACTGAAGGAAGATTGTATCTGCCGAAAGCTGCGAGCCCTGGGTCCAAATAATGGGGTTTTGAAAACAACGTATAGTCGAATCCGAATAACTGTAAAATGCCGAATCGGATTTAGACTGGAGATCCGATTTAAAAATCTTCACCTTATGATAAGCAAGAATTATTCGGGTCCTGGTTGTGTCCAATGGCACCTTGATATTGGATTTCGCTTTTAATGAATCATTCAGAGTACTTAAACTATCTTTTGAAGTGACTTTCCGGGAAGAATCTGGGACAGATGGTAAAACTTCTTTTTTTGGTGTCTGCGTGGCTTCTTTCTTATCAGTCTTCTTAGGTTTTAACAAGCCGAAAAAACGCCGTTTGGGCTTGGGCAAAGGCTTAATAGCAATCGTTGAGTCCTGCTTAGTTGAAAGCTGAGGATTTTTTGCTTGCTCTGTTTCCGGTTTCTGACCTTCTATTACGGTAGAAGGCGCGGCTTCCTGGCCTTCAATAATAACCGCTTCTTCTTCAACAACCTCGGTGTCCGATTTTATTTTCTCGCCGCTCAGCGGAACTACATCTCTTAAAAAAAACAGCTTTGTAAATAAAGTGTCCGCTGCCATCCAAATGGTATCTACTTTGGCTGAGTCTTGTTCGGCAAGCATGGTGACATAGGCATTGCCCGTTATAAGGGCACTTTCATCCGCTTTTCGGTAAATGCCTACGTTTCCTTTCAGCGTGCTTTTTTGTTCGGTATCTACAAATGTCACGTTTCGTATGGCTTTCCCAAACCCTGCTTTTCCATCATAAAATAAACTGTCTCCTTTTAGGGATTTACTACCATCTGTGTACAGGTTTTTCTTCCCAAACCATGCCTGGTCAGACTGAGTATCATATCTGCCGTTTTCGGTATAGAGATTCGTTTTGTCGCTTTTACTCAGGATATTTGTCGGGCCATAAAAGTAGGCGATCTTACTGATGGAGTTGTATTTTAAAGTATCGGTATTTATTAACGCATCCGGAGTGGTTACCACTACATCATGTTTAAAATATGCGTCGCTGGTGGTGCCGAAATAATAACCGGTTTTACTGGTTATCAAGGTAGGTGGATTACTCACTTGCCCGCCACCGATATACGTTCCTATTTTAGTGCCCAAATTGTAGGTTAGATAATTAGTAGTTAAAGTAGCTTGTTTATCTACTAAACGTACATTGCCTGTTAATAAAGCCAGCTTGGTATTTCCATTGTAATTTAAGAGGTCTGAATAGACGATTGTGCCATCGCTTTGCGTAATTACAACGTTTCCAAAAGCATCGAAAGCGTTGGCTGCATTGTTAAAATGTGCACTGTCGGCTGAGAGCGTTGTACCCTCCTGCGCAAATACAGGTTTTATAACCCGCAAGCCCTGCTTACCCGGTGTTAAGGATTGAGATTGCAAAAGCTGCACCATCGTTTGGGCATTGATTTGCAATACAGAAAGTATCAAAACAAAAAGAAAGAATATTTTTCTCACCCTGCAAAATTAGTTTTTTAAAAGCATCTATATATACTCCCGGCGTTAAAGTATGTTAAGACAGTAAATACAAGATATTTAGATATTTTTGAAAAATGTTGCCTCTAAACAGATTCCTGTCTTTTGTTGAGCTAAACCAGCTATTTAAGCCGACAGATAAAGTTTTGCTTGCTGTTAGCGGAGGAAAGGATTCTGTTTTAATGACCCATTTGTTTAACGAAGCCAATTTTAGCTTTGGTATTGCACATTGTAACTTTAAACTTAGGGGCGGTGAGTCGGATAGCGATGAGGCCTTTACACGCCATCTTGCCCAGCAGGTTGATGCGCCTTTTTTTAACACCACGTTTAATACCCGGGCTTTCGTTGAGGAGCATAAAATATCCGTTCAGATGGCAGCCCGCCAGTTACGATACGATTGGTTTGAACAGATCCGAAGGGATTACGCCTTTGACTATATTGCACTCGCGCATCATCAAAGCGACACCATAGAAACTGTGTTATTAAATTTGGTTCGCGGAACTGGGATTGCAGGCCTACATGGCATTCTGCCCAAAAGAGGAAAGCTGATCAGGCCCTTGTTGTTTTTGAAAAGAGAAGAGATCGACGCCTTAATTGTTGAAAATAAATTGCCATACCGCGAGGATAGTTCAAATAACTCGACAAAATATGCCCGCAATAAATTAAGAATCGACGTAATTCCGAAGTTAAAAGAAATAAATCCACACCTGGAAGAGACCTTCGAAGCCAACAGCCGACGGTTTAAAGAATTGGAGGATTTTCTAAATATCCAAACTGAGATGTTACGAAAGGAAATCTTTAAAGTTCTTCCTTCCGGGGATGTCCATATTAAGCTTGAAGATCTTAAAAAGATACAGCCCAGGAGTTTACTTCTTTACGAATTGTTTAAACCCTATAGTTTTTCAGAAGCTGTGTTGGAAGATCTGGTTAGGTCGTGGGGCGGACAGCCCGGGAAAGTATTTGAATCCACTACGCACGTCTTGGTATTGGATAGGATGACTTTAATTCTTAGTTCTAAATCGACGGCCGATCCTTTGCCCACCTTAGTATTTAAAGGGATAGATAATGCTAAATGGGAGCAGGTAGACGTTAAGATAAAATCGGTTGGTGTAGAGGATTTTAAGATCGTCCGCGACAACTCTTTTGCGTTTTTTGATGAAACATTGTTACAATTTCCTCTAAAATTGCGTCATTGGAATAAAGGGGACTATTTTTATCCATTCGGGATGAAGGGGAAGAAGAAATTAAGTGATTTCTTTACCGAAAAGAAAATACCGCTTAATGCAAAAAACAGCGTTGCTATTTTAGAAAACGGCAATGGCGATGTCTTGTGGATTGCAGGTTACCGTTCGGACGATCGTTATAAGGTAACAGAGCAGACAAAAAAAGTTATTATATTCGAAATCAAAAATAACAATGACAGATAAGGCCACTTTTACTGAAAAACAATACCTGGGAAGAGATTTTAACCGCATTAGTATTCGTGTGGTGATGATCATCTTCGCGTTTGTGGCTTATTTTGTAACCGAAAACCGCGACCGAAACGGTGAATTATTCTTAATTGTAGGTTTCTCAATTCTTATTGTTTCCATATTTATGCTGTTCATGGTGCATTACCGAACTACAGTTAAGAATAAAAGTGTAGTTCTTGATGGCTTGTGGACCACCAAGCTGGTTAAGATTGACTTAAACAGTATTGTTAAAGTTGAAAAGAAACCTTACAGTGCTTTTTTAATAAATAATCCGGTTTATAATCTTCATCAGAAAGGAAAGATAAGATTTTATGCAGGCGGTAAAGATGCACTCAGTCTTACCGACCGCGACGGGCTGGAATACATTATCGGGACACAGCATCAGGATGAGTTTGAAGAAGCCATAAAAACTGAGATGCAAAGCTAGGAAGGGGTTTCATTCTAGAATTTCGGATCTACATTTTTAATCCAATCTCCTTTAATCGTTCATCCAAATATTCACCTGCAGTAATATCGGGGTAAGCTTTTTGATGCTGCTCATCAATACAACAATCTAAACAGCTTAAATCTACCGACGATCTGGGATGTAAAAAGAAGGGGACAGAATATCTCGAATTCGTCATCAACTCTCCAGGTGGATTTATTACCCTATGCGTGGTAGACTTCAATTTATTATTGGTCAAGCGCTGCAGCATATCGCCAACATTTACAACAATGTCTTCGCCTTGTGCTTTTACCGGAAACCAATCACCCTTAACAGTACGCACCTCTAAACCATCAGCACTTGCCCCAATCAATAAGGTTATTAAATTAATATCCTCGTGTGCGCCTGCTCTCACAGCTCCGGCTGGAAGAGAGTCAGGATCTGCAATGGGGAAATAATGAATGCCCCGCAAAATTGAATTCCCGTTATGGATTTTATCGGAGAAATAGTTTTCATCCAAACCCAGGTAGAGAGCAATTGCCGCCATTAAATTTTTTCCGGCAAGTTCAAGTTTTTGGAAAACTTCACCTGTGATTTTATTGAATTCAGGCAACTCCTCTACGAGAATGTTATCAGGATACTCCTCTTTCACTTTATCCCCGTCGGTCACCACCTGTCCTCGTTGCCAGAATTCTTTTAAGTCGGGCGTTTTAGAATCCTTTGCTTTCTCTTTTCCTTTACTGGTATAACCTCGCTGTCCTGCCAGTGCCGGATCTTCATATTTTCTTTTTACACTTTCAGGAAGATCAAAGAACTTTTTAACCTCTGCATACAATTGTTCTAGTAACGATGGTGGCAGCCCGTGGTTGGCAATAGTTACAAAGCCTGTATCGGTAAAGGCGTTACCTAAATCGTCGGAGAATTTTTTCTTTTGTTGAGGTGTTCCTCCCAGAAAATTGTTTAAGTCGAGTCGGGGAATGTTTATTTCTGGCATATCATTATTATTTAGGATGCGAGGTATGCAAAAAAGGAATAAAAACGCACATAAAGCACATTTTTCTGTTAAACCGGGTCACATTAGTATCGTTTACAATTTAACATGCAATTTAATTCAGAATAAAGTCGTACGAAAACTATTCAGGTCTCTCACAGATTACAACAATCTGACATCCCGATGGAACTTAAATTTTCATAAAAAATGCTTTTTGCGTAATATTGCAAATTAAACTATTAAATCTATAGGAAATGCAAAGTTTCAGGACTGAATTAGAAAATCCGATTGTAGAAAAAGATATAATTGAGTTGGACAAAAAAATTCGGATGTTCCGCGATGGATCACTTCACGAAGAAAAATTCAGAAGTTTACGATTAGCCCGCGGTATCTATGGTCAGCGTCAGCCTGGAGTTCAAATGGTGCGCATTAAGCTTCCATATGGTCGTGTAACTACAAAACAGCTGGAACGCATTTCTGACGTTTCTGATAACTATGCTACCGGTAATCTTCACATCACTACCCGTCAGGATATTCAAATACACTTTGTTAGCCTCGAACGCACTCCCGAGCTTTGGTCAGAATTAGAAAAAGATTCTATTACTCTTAGAGAAGCCTGTGGAAATACGGTAAGAAATGTAACCGGATCTGCAATGGCGGGTGTAGATCCGGATGAGCCCTTTGATGTTACTCCATATGCGCATGCTTTTTTTCAATATCTATTAAGGAATCCTATTTGTCAGGATATGGGGCGTAAGTTCAAAATTGCGTTTTCATCGTCCGAAAAGGATACTGCATACTCATTTATGCATGATCTGGGTTTCACGCCTAAAGTGAAAATTGAGAATGGCGAAGAAGTTCGCGGTTTCAAGGTGGTGTTTGGCGGCGGATTAGGATCTCAGCCTCATGTTGCAGAATTAGCGTCAGAATTTATCCACGAAGATTATATCATTCCTTTTGCGGAGTCGATTATACGGGTTTTCGACCGTTTTGGCGAGCGTGCTAAACGTATGAAAGCACGTATGAAATATTTGCTTCAGGACATAGGCCGCGAAGCATTGTTAGAACTTGCAGATAAAGAACGACTTGCGTTAAAAAGCAAGGTTTATAAAATAGATAGAACTGTTAATACCACTCCTGTATTACCAACAGGCACAGTCCCGGTTATTGAAATTACCGACCCACTTAAATATGAACAGTGGTTAAAAACTAATATATACCCGCAGAAACAGGCGGGATATGTATCGGTTGGCTTAAGAATCCAAAACGGAGATATTAAAACGCCAATCGCACGTAAATTGATTGCTATAATTCAGGAAACAGCTTCTGATGATGTTCGTTTAACCCAAAATCAGGGAATGCTTCTTCGTTTTGTTAAAGAAGAGAGCCTTCCATACCTGTTCGAAAAATTAAATGAATTAGGACTGGCAACACCCGGATTTGAGAGTGTGGCCGATATTACCTCTTGCCCCGGAACAGACACTTGTAATTTAGGAATCTCAAACAGCACAGGTATTACCCGCGAGCTTGAAAGAGTAATTCAGGAAGAATATCCTGACCTGATTTACAATAAAGATATAACCATTAAAATCAGTGGTTGTATAAACGCTTGCGGTCAGCATTCTATGACTGCTATCGGATTTCATGGCTCAAGTATGAAGGTTGGACCTTTAGTTGCCCCTGCACTTCAGGTATTATTGGGTGGAGGCCCTACCGGCAATGGTACCGGAGTTGCTTCAGAGAAAATAGTTAAGGTACCTAGTAAACGCGGTCCGCAGGTGTTGAGAGATGTGTTAAATGATTACCACGAAAATGCTTTAGAAGGCGAGCTTTTTAATCAATATTATAACAGAAAGGGTAAAATATATTTCTACGATTTATTGAGCCCACTTTCCAAACATGATGGAATAACTGAAGATGATTTCATTGACTGGGAACAAAGCGAAGCTTACAAACCAGCGATTGGTGTCGGCGAGTGTGCCAGTGTAATGATTGATTTAATTGCCGTGTTACTAGTAGAAGCGGAAGAAAAAATTCAAAGAGCTGATGAATCTTTCGCCGCAGGAGAATATTCTGATGCAATCTATTACGCTTACACAGGCTTTATCAATTCTGCGAAAGCTTTACTGGTTTCTGAAGATAAAAAAACCAATACTCAGGCTGGAATTATCAAAGATTTTGATGAGTTTTTTGTTAGCTCTGGCAAAGTTAAATTAGATGTAGGTTTTCAAGAGCTGGTTTATCAATTAAACACTCAAGAGCCAAGCAAGGAGTTTGCTGAGTATTACATCAATCAATCAAAGATATTTAATCAGCAATTGACAGAATATCGTGACACTCAATTGCAAAATCAGGAAGCGCAGGCTTAAAAATGTCAGGATTTGTTTCTGAAAATCAGTCAGACAGTAATATCTCTAAAGAGCAAAACACACTTTTTCCGGTTTTTTTTAAACTGGAAAAAGTTAGCACATTATTGGTAGGGGGCGGCTACGTAGCAGCTGAAAAGCTAACAGCTGTTTATAATAACAGTCCCCAGGCTAATATCCGGATTGTTGCTTCGGAAATTAATCCTGATGTAAGAGCATTCATTGATAAATATAAGATCCCTTATCACGAACGTGCTTTTGAGGCAACTGACCTGGAAGGAATCGATCTGGCAATTATTGCCATCAATGACAGAGAGATCAGCTCGCAAATTCATGCTGTCTGTAATGTTAAACGAGTGCTAACCAATGTTGCCGACAAACCTGAACTCTGCGACTTCTACCTAAGCTCTGTAGTTCAAAAAGGGAATTTAAAGATGGCAATATCAACCAACGGAAAATCTCCTACTATAGCAAAAAGGGTGAAAGAAGTGCTTAATGAAGCTTTTCCCGAAGAGATGGATAAGGTTTTGGACAACATGGAAAGTATCCGCAAAAAGTTGCGCGGAGATTTTTCAGATAAAGTTCGTCAGCTTAACGATATAACTTCGGTGCTGGCATCAAATACCGAAAAACCGCAAATTGAAAAGAAACCGGTAAACTACTTGCTATATTTCATGGCGGCAGTAGGCTTTATGATTTTGGGATATTTGCTGATCCCGATCATACTCGATATCTAAGTTGAAATCCTATCTTTGCTATACTAACTCTATAGACAACCTTGCTTACTAAAAAAACAAAATACGCAGTAAAAGCCTTAATGGCGCTCGCGAGAAACAAGGAAAATAAGCCGATGCTAATTTCCGAAATAGCGGCTAAAGAACAATTGCCTAAGAAATTCCTGGAAGCTATTTTATTGGAGTTGAAACGCAGTGGTTTTCTTGGTAGCAAAAAAGGCGCAGGAGGTGGTTATTACCTGATGAAAAAGGCAGAGGAAATAGTTCTGGCGGCCATCATACGGGTAATTGACGGGCCAATAGCTTTGCTTCCCTGTGTTAGCTTGAATTTTTACGAGCGCTGCGAAGAATGCATAGATGAAACTTATTGCGGCATTCGCCACGTAATGAAAGACGTGCGGGATGCAACCTTGAAAATTCTCACCGAAACTACCTTAGCCGATATGATTGCAAATGAAGATGCTATTAAAGAGAGAATGGCGAAAGGGGAACCCACTGAAATTTAAAATATTCTGGAGTCTCTATAGTTTTTGCCTCTTTATTATTCTGTAGGTCTGGTACTTGTAAAAAGTGTTAAGAAAACCTTGTATGAGGATTTAAAAAATTTCATACATTGCAGTGTAAATATGCATTTAAAGTCGCTCAAAATTGCTGTTGTTGATGACGATCAAATCTATCAGTTCATTATCAACCGGACTCTTGCAAAGCTCCATTCGGATAGTAAAATTCTAAATTTTCCTAATTGTGCAGACTTTTTTAACTTCCTGAAAAGAAATTTTAGCAACGCTGATCTGCTTCCAGATCTGGTTTTACTGGATTTAAATACACCGTTCATGAATGGCTGGGAGTTTCTGGAATCTTATAAAGAAATTAAAAATTCGCTGAAAAAGGACATCGGCATTTATTTGGTTTCTTCATCGGTAGATCCTAATGATTTCGAAATGGCCGAAAAGGACCCAAATCTTTCCGGATTTTTCTGTAAGCCCTTAACTCCGGAGCAATTGTTCGGGATGATTGAAAATGTTTCTGCAAAATAAAATTCAACAATTATCCTCTGTTAAACAACTCTACCCATTGCCGCAATCTCCTGGCATATTTTTTCTTTAATTGTTTTGATTTCAAACGCCAGGTCCAGTTTTTTTCGGTTGATGCAGGTGTATTCATCCTTCCTTCTTCGTTCAAGCCAATAATATCCTGCATAGGCAGTATCACTAGTTTTCCGGCCGAAGCATAAGCTAGTCGGCCCAAAGTAAGGTGAATATTGCTTTCATTAACTGCGATGCCGGTATACTTTTCAATATTCGCTCTGATCTGATCATCGGCTTCTTTTCTAAACCAGCCACGGGTGGTATTGTTATCATGCGTTCCGGTATAAATAATGGAGTTGGCGCTCAAGTTATGCGGACTATGTACAGATTGCGCCAAGTCTTCGCCAAAAGAAAACTGCAATACGCTCATTCCTGGTAAATCGAACTGATCTCTTAAATCGTAGACAGCCTGATTTACATCTCCCAAATCTTCTGCAACAAACGGGAGTTCTCCCAATTCTCGTTGTAATACTCTGAAAAAATCAGCTCCCGGACCAGGTTTCCATTCGCCTTTAATAGCAGTTTCTTCTCCTGCCGGAACATCCCAATAAGTGGAAAATGCTCTAAAATGGTCAAGCCTAAGCAAATCATATAGCTGCATGTTCTTTTTGAGGCGTTTTACCCACCATGCATAATCCTGGGCTTTAAGCACATCCCACCTAAAAACGGGCATCCCCCAAAGCTGACCATTGCTGTTAAAGTAATCGGGAGGTACGCCGGCCATTCCTGTCATTTTACCTTCTGCATCTATGCAAAATAGTTCTTTATTTGCCCACACATCGGCGGAATCGTTGCTCACATAAAAAGGTAAATCGCCGAGCAACTTTATATCAAGTTTTCTACAATATTCCTTTAAATCCGTCCACTGTTTCAAAAAAATAAACTGTAGCCATTTAATTTTGTCAAGGTCGTTTGCATTGCTGCTGGCAAACTCGAGCAAGGCATCCTCTTTTCTCAGTTTGAAATCCTCTGGCCATTCATACCATGGTTTACCGGCGTTTTGATGCTTTAAAAGTAAATATAGCGCGAAGTCGTTCAGCCAATCTTCCTCTGCTTTACAAAAATTTTGAAACTCCGTGTTCAATGCCGAAAATCGATCGTTGCAAAAAACATGATAGGCTTCGTCAAAAAGCTTGTCTTTAATTTGCTTTGCCGCGGCATAATCGACCTCGTTTTTTTCTTTTTGATAATAGGCCTTCAGAGATTGAAATTCTAAAAGACCATCCTCTGCCAACAATTCAGGACTGATTAATAAGGTATTTCCAGCCATGCTCGAGAGGCTACTGTAGGGAGAATAACCCTGACCCTCTTCTGTTGGATTAAGGGGCAATAACTGCCAGTACTTCTGACGGGAATTGCTTAAATAGTCGGCAAAGCATCGTGCTCCGGGGCCTAGATCACCTACCCCGAAAGGAGATGGAAGAGATGTAATATGTAATAAGATTCCTGCAGCTCTATCACTCACCAGATGTTGCATTTTGAGGATAGCAAAAGGTATTTCGGCGAAAATACTGCTGATTAAAACCTCGCTGGCTGATTTTTGTGTATGCCTGTAAATTAAATGTTCAAACTTGGGCGGTGCATTTGGCGGTAGTAAAATCCGTGTGTTCTTCCACTTTAGATCTTCTGGTTTACACTTTTGTATTTTACATAGTTTCGCCGGATGTATCGGTAGAGCGAATATGATCCACTGCTGCTGGTAGCGGCGGGCAAAGGCCATTACATGATCTTTGTATTGACCTTTAACTTTTAATGGAATGTAGTCGGCCTTACTGAAAAAATCGGGATGATCTGTGCGAAGTTTCAGCAAAAGGTGCGTAAGCCACAACTTGATCTGGCCATTGTACTTGCTTTCCCATAGCCTTTGCATTAATTCCGTTCCAGCCTCCTGAGCATCAAGGTTTTCAAGGAAAGATGAACGTATTTCATAATCTATGGGCCGGCGATTGTCTGGGTCAACCAGATTAAGATCCCATAATTCACAGCCTTGATAAATATCCGGCACACCGGGGCAAGCAAACTTAAGCAGCACTTGCGACAAAGAATTAATGATGCCGAAATCAGCAATTTTGTACGTGAATTTTTTCAGCATACGATGGAAGGGCTTCTCCTTATCCAGCAAAGCAGAAGCAAAATTCTGCACGAACTCTTCACTTTCCATATCAGGATTTGACCAGTCGGAATGCTGTTTCCCTTCTCTTAATGCTTTAACCAGGTATTCATGTATGCGGCGTTCAAAGTCAGCATCATCCTGATAGGGCATGGGCAAAGCTCCAATCAGGGTTTGATAGATAAAGTATTCGGTATTAGCGTCTACATTATATTTCTTAGTGAGGTTCTCATTTAAAAAGCGCCATTGATTTACTGTTTCTATCCAGCTTTCAGGAATTTCTGTAAGTACATTCAATCGTGCACGAACATCTTCTCCCCGTTTAGTATCGTGTGTGGAAGTGCAATTTATTGACAGGGGCCAGTTCTTCTGGCGCTCTGTCATCAGCTCATGAAATTGTTCAATTGTATAGCCAAATACCAGTGGCGAGTCGCCGACCTCATTATGGCCAATGAAGCGATTATAGGTGTACATCAATGTATCTTCCACACCTTTGGCCATCAAAGGGCCGGTAAATTGCATGCAGCGCTGATAGAATTCCAGGGCCCGGATATTGTACTCCTCGTCGCCTTTCAATGGTTTAATTAAAAAAACTTGTTCCAGTAAGCTTACGGCGGTATGCAATTCAGCTTTGCTGTTTCTTATCTGGTTCAAAATACTTTGTATGGCATTTGATTCATCGTCATCCAAAGGAAACTGGTTCCCATAATAGCGATAAACGGGGCATTGGATCAAAACTTCGGCAATTGCACTCTGTAGATTTCCGTCGTTATCAATATCAGCGCCTTCCATTAAATCCAGCTTCAGCAAAAGCTGATAAAGGTTATCCAACTCACCTCCCATGTGCTGGTAAAGGATATAAGCCTTTTTATCGTGAATCTGCTGCTGAATAGTGCCTTTATCCCAGCTGAGTTTTTTGTAGAATTTAGTGAAATGCTTCTCTGCGTTTTTATCTGTTAAAAGATTGTTCACCATTCCCAGAAAGTCGTAGCCCGTATTGCCCTGCACGAGCCATTCTTTTGGTAAGGTTTCATCTGGTTCCAGAATTTTCTCGACTACGATATAACACTCGTCGCCCACCAATTCACGCAGTCTTTTTAAATAACCTTCAGGATTATATAGCCCATCGACATGATCGACTCTTAAACCATCAAATATTCCCTGATCGGTAAGAGATTTTATGTAGGAATGAAAATGATTGAAAACCTTATCGTCCTGCATATTCAAGCAAATAAGTCCGCTGACGGTGAAAAACCTTCTGAAATTTATCTGTCTGTCTGTTTCCTCCCAGTATTCGAGGCGGTAATATTGTTCATCAACCAGTTGCCTGAGCTTATCTTTATCCGAGCTGATAAGGTTTAAATTGCTATCCACATACGCCTTGACAGCGGGATCTTTCATTAACGAGAAAAGCTGTAAAAGAAATTCATCCCACTGCCGGGATAGAATTTCAGGGTCAGTTACCCGGTGAATCATTTCCAATTGTAAACCGAGTAGCTTAATATCTTGCAGTTCTGTTGCTCGGGCATTTAGAATTATTGCATACGATTTGGGGCTTAAAGGATACAGGGTATCATAATAATTGAAAACAAAGCGATTTTTGTTGTATTCGATTGTGAGGTCGTGAGTCAGCACCTTTTCAACATGGGTGCCCAGAAATGGAACCATGAGCTTCCCGTTATCTGTAGGGCTGTTCCAGTCAATATCGAAGTACGCAGCAAAGATCGATTGCTGGCCCTTTTCCAACACATCCTTAATCCAGGTATTATCGGGATCAAAGGCCATGTGGTTTGGAACTATATCCTGCAGCCAGTTCATCCCCAGTCCCTGTAGCTGTTTACTTAATTCCTGTAGTTGATGTTCTGTTCCCAGTTCAGGATTTATTTTATGAGGGTTCATTCCGTCATACCCGTGTGTACTGCCTGGTGTCGATTCAAAAACAGGAGAAGCATAAATGGTGTTTATTCCAAGCTTTTGAAGATAAGGGATGATTTTTTCGAAATCAGCGAAAGCGAATTCTTTATGAAACTGTAATCGATAGGTAGATATAGGGTTCATGGATGAAATGTAAAACAATCAATTTATCAGGTAATCAAAAGTATCCGCGGCTTAATAAACGATTATGAATGACCGAGCATTTGCCATGCTTCATCATCCTGCTCATGTCTAAGCATGTAATACACTACAAAAGATTCCGGAGGCAGATTTAGTTTTTGATTAGATGAGATTTCAGCAGGGCTTGCTTTCGGACCTTTCCATTCGGGCGCTGCAGAGTCTATCAGCTTGTGCCAGGTTAAAAATTGGACCTGGATTTCTATTATTTGTTCTGAATTTGAAAAATTCATCAGACACATTATCTTCTCTTCGTCGTGCCAGCGATAAAGAATTAAGGTTTTATTACTCTCATTGAATTTAACACTGATTTCCTCTCTGTTTAACTCTTTTAAAGCGGGCCGCTGTTTACGTAGAGCGATTAGTCGCTTGTAATATTTAAACATTGTTTTATGAGGCTCTACATTCAGTATCTCCCATTCCAGCTTCGATTTTTGGAAAGTTTCTTCGGACATAGGATCAGGCGCCTCACCTTTTAAATGAAAGGCGGCAAACTCTTTTTTGCGACCCATGCGCACCGCCTCTGCTAATTCGGGATCGGTATGGCTCACAAAATATTGGAATGGATTGGGTTCGCTCCATTCCTCGCCCATAAATAATTGAGGTAAAAATGGACTAAAGATTATAGCGCCCGCCAATAGTTTTTGCATTTCAAAGCTCATCAACTGGCTTGTACGTTCGCCCAGCATACGGTTGCCCACCTGGTCGTGGTTTTGTGAGAACACAATGAACTGTTTACCAGGATTATTTTGGGCCTTGACGCCGAATTTCCTTTGTCGATGAGGCGAGAACTGGCCGTCATAAACATATGCATCCCGGTAGGCCTTAGCTAAATGACTGATTCCATTAAAATCTGCATAATAGCCCGTCGTTTCTCCGCCTGCGGTAACTCGCAAGGCGTGATGAAACTCATCCATCCATTGAGCATCCATACCATAGCCCTGTTCCTCGAGCGGATTAATGAAGCGAGTGTCGTTCAGGTCGCTTTCTATTATCAGATAATGATTGCGTCCACTTTCCTCCATCAGCTCGTTTACGCGGAGTTTAATTTCCCGCAAAATATGCACCGGACTAAAGTCTTTGATGGGATGAACGGCATCGAAACGCAATGCGTCGAAATGGAAATCACGAAACCACATAAGTACATTTTCGATGAAATAATCACGGACACCGTCGCAGCCCGAATCATCGAAGTTAATTGCGTTTCCCCACGGGGTGTGATATTTATCCGTAAAGTAGGGACCGAAGTTGCTCAAATAATTACCTTCAGGCCCCAGATGGTTATACACCACATCAAGAATTACTGCCAATCCTTTTGTGTGACAAATGTCTACTAACTTTTGAAGTTCCGCGGCTCCACCGTAAGAATTTTGTGCAGCGAAAGGATACACACCATCGTATCCCCAGTTCCTGTTTCCGGGGAATTGGGCCACAGGCATAATTTCAATCGCGGTTATGCCCAGATCTTTTAAATAATCGAGTTTGTTGCTTATTGCCGCAAATGTGCCTTCTGGTGTAAAAGTTCCGGTGTGAAGCTCATAAATAATATATTCTTCAAGGGGAATATTTTGCCAGTCGGCATCTTCCCATTTAAATGCGGTTAGATCTGTAGCCTGAGATTGATTGTGTACACCTTCCGGCTGAGAAAGTGATGCAGGATCGGGTAATTCTTTTTCCTTATCCAACCTCACTTGGTATAAATCGCCGGGTTTAATGGTACTGCTACTCGCAGACCAATATCCAAATTCGTTTTTTATCAATGGGATCGGGGCTTTATCGGCCATGACAATCTCAACCAATTCGGCATAAGGAGCCCACACCAGAATAGAGGCATTTTGATGATTATCAAAATTGATTCCCAGCAAGCGTTTAGATGTTTTTGGGGCCATCATCTTTAAGTATTTTGTGTTGTAACAGTACCACCGAATGGCCATCAACTTTGACTATATCTTCGGCGTTATATCTTGCGTCTTCGCAGAAATAGCTTTTCGTGTCTATTAACTTTGTCCAGTCTTTAGCATACAGACTCGATGGAAGTTTGAAATCTAAAGGCTCGTGATGCGCATTAAAGATGACATAGAAACTATCGTCAATAATTGACTCTCCTCTAAAACCAACGGTTAAAAGTCCGCGCCCGTTAAGATAGATGCCAAGTGACTTTGCAAAGTCATGGCTCCAGTTCTCCTCAGACATCTCTTCGCCGTGCGGCTGAAACCAAACGATGTCTTCCACGCCGATACCTTTTATTGGACGTCCTTTAAACCAGCGCCTTCTGCAAAAAGAGGGATGACTGGTTCTGATATTAATCAGCGTTTTTGTAAACTTGAGAAGCTCGGTATCTGCTTTAACCCAGTTTACCCAGGAAACTTCATTGTCCTGGCAGTATGCGTTATTGTTTCCGTTTTGAGTTCGGCCAATTTCATCGCCGGCGACGAGCATCGGTACACCCTGAGAAAGAAACAAGGTTGCCAGGAAATTTCTTTGCTGTTTTTTACGAAGGGCTAGTATTTCCGGATTATCTGTTTGGCCTTCCACACCGCAGTTCCATGACCTGTTATGATTATCGCCGTCCTGATTATCTTCTCCGTTCGCCTCGTTATGTTTTTCGTTATATGAAACTAAATCTCTTAAAGTAAATCCGTCATGTGCTGTCACAAAATTCACACTGGCGGTGGGCCGGCGATAGTCATCCTGATAAAGGTCCGGGCTTCCGGTAAAACGCAAGGCAAATTCGCCAAGCATACTGTCTGCTCCACGCCAGTAGTCGCGAATGCAATCGCGATACTTTCCATTCCATTCTGCCCATCCCTGCGGAAATTTTCCAACCTGGTAACCTCCTTCACCAACATCCCATGGTTCGGCAATTAGCTTTACCTGAGAAATTACCGGATCCTGGTGAATGATATCAAAAAAAGCGCTTAATCTGTCAACTTCGTGCAGCTCTCGGGCCAGTGTCGCAGCCAAATCAAAACGAAATCCATCCACATGCATTTCAAGTATCCAATAACGAAGGCTATCCATCATTAACCTCAGTACATTGGGCAAATTGGCGTTGAGGGTATTTCCTGTGCCTGTATAATCCTTATAAAAGCGCGGCTTATCATCCATCAAACGATAATAAGAACTGTTATCAACTCCTTTAAACGACAGGGTCGGTCCCTTTTCGTTGCCTTCGGCAGTATGGTTGTAAACTACATCCAGGATGACTTCAATTCCGGCCTGATGGAATTCTTTGACCATGTTTTTAAATTCATTAACCTGCTCGCCGTAAACACCTGCCGACGAGTAGCGGGCATCCGGAGCAAAAAAGCCAATGGTATTATAGCCCCAATAGTTATGCAGGCCTTTCTCTTCCAAAAACCTGTCGCTTATAAACTGATGCACCGGCATAAGTTCAATTGCTGTAATTCCGAGCTGTTTTAAATAGTTAATAGTAACAGGATGTGCTAACCCGGCATACGTACCCCTTAAATGTTCAGGTATCTCCGGATGCAATTGGGTAAAGCCCTTAACGTGGGTTTCATAGATAACAGTTTTATGATAAGGAATATCAGGGGCTTCAACACCCTGCCAGTCAAACTCCGGATTGATGACCACACACTTTGGAATGAATGGAGCACTATCTGTTTCACTAAAACTTAAATCTCCATTGGGACTGTCCACCTCGTACCCGAATAATGAATCGTGCCAGGTAATGATGCCGGCTATCGCCTTGGCGTAGGGATCTATCAGTAATTTATTTGGATTGAAGCGATGCCCATTTTCCGGCTCGTAGGGGCCATATACCCTGTATCCATAAAAAACACCAGGCTTAAAATCTGGCAGATACGCGTGCCACACATGATGCGAACGCTCAATTAATTTTACGGTAGCATACTCTTTTTCGTCTTCGGCGGTATAAAATAAGCAAAGTTCCACCTTAGTTGCATTGTCGGCATATAGTGCGAAATTTACTCCTTTTCCATCCCAGGTGGCGCCTAAAGGAAAAGGCTCGCCCGGATAGACAATTATATTCGTGTTCTTCATAGTTTTTATAACAGCGCTACGAGTTAGCACATAGACGCTGCAAGAAGGTTATTTTTTAGGGAACGGGGGTAATTGCATCCAATGAGAAAAGTCGCTTACGTCTACCTTATCATTTCCAACAATGAATTTTCCAGATATTTCACTGTAATAGCCAAAGTAGATTTGTCCGCCATCAAAAAGAAGTACATCTTTTCCTTGCTCAGGTAGTTTGGTTCTCATTAAAATCCATTCCATGTCATGATAACTCGATTGTAAATAATATGTTTAATGATTTTAAAATTGAACCCGGATAGTGAGGTTCTAAAGCAAAAAAGTCCGGCGGTTCACCCGCCGGACTTGCAAAACCTGCATTACTAGGTTTAATGATAGATATGCTCTCCTTTATTGTTTCTCCAGTCGTTTTCAAGATATTCAGCATCTTCACCCGTACGTGGTTTTACACCCATAACAATACCACCTTCTTTAATGCCAGATTCGTAATACTTGGCACGATCTTCGGGGATACCCGAACCAATTAAGGCGCCCACAATACCGCCGGTTAAACCGCCCGCACCGGCACCTGCAAGACCTGCCGCGATAGGACCAGCAACAACCAACCCAAGTCCTGGAATTGCCACAGCTGTACCAATTGCAGCAATAGCCCCGATAACTGCTCCGGCTGTACCGCCAATTGCCGACCCGGCGCCTGCACCTTCCATGGCTTTGTTCCCTAAGGCAGATTCCCGATCATCTTTTTCAAAATATTTTTTCTTGGTTTCGTCAGACATCATTAAATTAATGTCATCCTGACTATACCCTCTTGAATGCAATGAATTGTAGGCCCGTTCGGCGCTCTCTCTGTCTCTGAACATTCCAGTCAGCATTCGCTGATCTGTGTTTGAAGTGTTTTCCATAATTAGATATTTGTTAGATAAATTGATTTCTACAAGTGTTTACTTGTGCTATAAATAACTCAAATGTTCGATGGTAGTTTTCTCTTTTTGATCTTTTAGGTAATCCGGGGAGAAATAGGATCAATTGAAGGAAATAAATGCAGTTCAAATTTTGTAAGCATTAATGTTAATATTGCAAGGCGAATTCATCAATCAAAAAATACAGTATGGACGGTTATAAAAAAGTTTCCTATTCACAGACTACACTTACAGAGCTTATGATTCCTTCTTATTCAAATTTCGGAGGAAAGATTCATGGCGGGGTGATTTTATCCTTGATGGATAAGATAGCCTATGTGTGTGCTGCTAAACATGCCGACACCTATTGCGTAACCGCTTCTGTCGATACAGTCGATTTCCTTGCTCCGGTCGAGGTAGGCGAACTGGTATCCTTACTGGCATCGGTAAATTACGTTGGTAATTCTTCTTTAGTTATTGGAATTAAAGTTATTTCCGAAAATGTTAAAAGTCACGCTGTTAAGCATACAAATACCAGCTATATTACTATGGTAGCCATCGGCGACAATAATAAACCTGCTCTGGTGCCGGGATTAATTTTGCAAAACGCAATTGAAACCCGCAGATTTTATGAAGCCTTACATAGGAAGCAACTAAAAAAAGCTTTTAAAAAGGAAGAATTAAATTTCAAAAAAACCTTTGAAATACAAGAATATATTGAAATACTTAAAAATGAACGGTGCTTAATCGAGGGAGCTGAAAGTGGTTCTTTTTCCGGATAAGTTGAAATAAAAAAGGCCTTCAAACGGGGAGGATGAAGGCCTTTAACTAACCAATTATAAACCTGACATAAAGGTAAGGCATTTTTAATAATTGCGCAAAGTTTTTTTAAAAAAGTTGTCATTTTGTTAATTGATTTACAATATCATTACAATATGTACAACCAAAGTCAAGAAAAAGGACATTTTAAAAGCTTAGTAATCACGCAATTTGCTTCTCAACTGATTTTCTCAGAACCTATGAGCTAGTTTTCATGTTCCATTAAATATTGGGCGCTTCAATGATTTATATCGATGTCTTGGTGATTAAAATCCTGCACTCGTTGTTTGGAGCTGAAGCGATGCTTGTACAAATTTTTAGAAATTAATGATAAACCGAAATACATCAGCACCAGTAAAACTCACAGGTAAATTGCGGTGGGTTGAACAAATAGCCTATCTGTTAGATGAACGTTTTCGTATTCCTGGCACAAATTTCAGGTTCGGACTAGATCCTCTTTTGAATCTTGTACCCGTAGCGGGAGATTTATCCGGCTTTTTATTATCATCAGCCTTAATATTAACTATGGCAAAAAATGGGGCTAGCGGTAAAATAGTGGCTTTAATGACGATAAATGCAATACTGGATGCTACAATTGGCGCAATTCCGGTTATAGGCCAAATCTTCGACTTTTTTTATAAGGCCAATTCAAAAAACATCAGGCTCCTAAAAGAGCATTACGAAGAAGGCAGATACCAGGGGAGCGGAAAGAGTGTTTGGACAACGGCAGTGATTGTCTTAATCGTACTCTTCATTTTATTTTTATTTCTTGTCTGGAAGCTTTTTGCATGGGTTTTTAGCTGGTTTTAAACATATTTGACAAACGATTCTTTATTTTTAGAAAGGCCGGCCTTTACCCCAAATTTAATTTATTCGCTGGAACGACTCAAACAAGAAGTCCTGGCTCATGTTATTATTTAATATAAGACCAATATAAACTATGGGACAAACATTTACAATTAGTGTGGCCGGATCAAAGTTCCATTTTCAACTGATTAAATTAAACCAGGTTGATAGAACGATAGAGTCACAAATTTTACTTCAGGGAACCACTGTAACTCTTTGCAAAAAGGACCAGAGTGGCTGGAGTCAAAAAGAATCCTCAAATCCAGTTTTAAAAGAGTTAATTCAGGCAATTGGTAATACCATTTCACTGCGTTATCGTATCTGATGAATCAATGCCTCTCAAAGCCCGAACAAATCGGGCTGTATGAGAAGGTGCTCTTTTTTATATTATCAGATTAATCCCAGAGAAAGAAGACCCTCTGAATTTGCTTGGTCTCAATAAAGTCCTCAACTATTCACGTCATTAGTTCAGTATCTATCAGTGAGCGACGCCGCGTTTCTACTAGCGTCTGGCATATATCTATACCTGAAAAAATTATACATTCCGGATTTTAAATTTTAAACCAGCTAAGGACCAGGTACTCCCTATTATTCGTCGGGAGTTCATCAGTACGGATGGGCTATTTGCTACTGCCGCGCTATTTCAATTATATTATAAATTAAGATTTTGCAGAAATAATTTATTTGTTATATTTTTACCTCACTGATGGAAAAGAGTGTATTAGTTTTTGATGACGATGTAGATATATTAAGTATTTTAACTTATCTGCTGGAAGAGAAGGGTTGGAAAATTAATACCCGAACCACTTGTGCGAATATCCTCGAGGATATTGAAGAAACCCAGCCGGATATAATTTTGATGGATAATTGGATTCCGGATTCTGGGGGTAAAGTAGCAACGCAGCTGATAAAAAGCCATCCGAAATATAAAGATATTCCGGTGATATATTTTTCGGCGAATAATGATGTGGCAACCTTAGCAGAGGAAGCCGGGGCCGATACCTATCTGGCCAAACCGTTCGATTTAGATGAGTTGGAAAACTTATTAAGCAACGTATTGCAACAATAATTAATTCTCAAGTGTTTTATAAACACTTGAGAACTTCCTTTTAACCGACTCCTGGCAAATTTGAGATAAGCTTCTTAAGCTTAATTCTTTAATTCAAATATTGCCCTCATCTGGTAATTTAACTTAATCTTCTTGAAATCGATTTCGGGCATAGGAGCCATCTCTGCGCTAGCCATCCCTTTGTCCATGCGCATTGTTGCATTGGCTCTGTACATTGGCTGCGGGTAATATTCATTATTGATTTCCTGTATCTCGAGTGCATCTCCAACTTTATCGTTAAGAGCAGCGGCCAGGTAAGAGGCTTTATCTTTTGCAGCTCGAAGCGCTTTTATTTTAAGCTCTTGCTTTAGCGTTTCAATTTTAGAGTAATCGTAGCTTTCAACATTCGTATATTCCACCGCTCTTGGTTCAACTGCACTTAATATCTGGTTAAACTTGTTTAAATCGGTAACCTTGATGCGGTACTGCTTTCTTGCTAAAAATTCAGGGTTTTTCTTTTTTTCAAATGCGTAGTTATAACTTGAAATGTTGTTAATAGTAAAGTTTTCTTTTGGGATTCCCGCATCCATAACTGCCTTCTGTAATTGGCGCTCTAGTTCCTCAATTTCAACTTTTCTTTTATTGGCATTATCACGAAAATACTCTTTAAGTGATATTCCTACATAAATTATATCAGGTGTAACTTCCGCTTCAGCGGATCCTGAGACTTCAATTTTCCTCCTCGTATCAACATTCTGAGCAAAACCCGAAATTGTAACAAATACTAAAATAGCTGCTGTGATTAATTTTTTCATGTTCAATAATTTTTGTGTGTTTTAATTGGATGATTGACATAGGTATTTTCCATAACAGATAATCGGCCTAATAGTTCCATCCCTGATAAGCTTACGTAGAAACTCAATCGGGCGCGACATTCATCAGGAAGAAACTGGAGTGCATTTTTGCCTACCTTTGCAGCTTTTTAAATTGATCCTAAGATGAAGTCGTATTTACGCCTGTTCGATTTTAACCAAAAAGTAGATTATAAGGTAGAAATACTGTCTGGGCTTACGGTTGCTATGACAATGATGCCAGAATCTTTATCATTTGCCATATTAGCAGGTTTACCACCCTTAACAGGCTTGTATGCAGCATTTATAATGGGCCTGGTTACTGCAATCTTAGGCGGAAGGCCGGGCTTAATTTCAGGTGGAGCCGGAGCAACGGTTGTTGTGCTTATGTCGCTGATTTCATCTCATGGCATCGAATATATGTTTGCTGCGGTGGCATTAGCCGGCGTGGTTCAACTTTTAGTAGGATTTTTAAAATTTGGAAAGTTTATACGCCTGGTGCCACAACCCGTGATGTACGGATTTGTAAATGGCTTGGCAGTGATTATTTTCATGGCACAACTTGAGCAATTTAAAACCATTGCTAATGGACGATCAACCTGGTTATCGGGAGATAATTTGTATACTATGGCTGGTTTAACCGCACTAACAATTGTCCTGGTTGTATTAGTGCCAAAGGTTACAAAGGCCGTACCTGCTTCGCTGCTGGCTATTCTGGTAGTTTTTGGAATTGTGTTAGGCTTTCATATAGATACCAAAACAGTAAAAGATA